>NZ_FXTM01000006.1 GCF_900182585.1 Balnearium lithotrophicum
AGAATAGGCTTTGCTAAGGTTTATTCTACAAAAAGCAGCAGGAGTGGGAAAAGGTTCTTCCAGGAACTTGAAAAGTTTCTTCCCTTCAAAATAGAAAAGGTTCAAACTGATAACGGAAGTGAGTTTATAGGAGAGTTAGAGGATTACCTTAAGGAGAGGGGAATAGAACACTACTTCAGCTATCCGAGGTCTCCCAAGACCAATTCCCACGTTGAAAGGTTCATACAGACGGTGGAGAAGGAACTGTGGATGATAGAAGGGACTGAGCCGAAAATTGATGAAATGAACAGGAAACTATTTAGGTATCTAAACTTTTACAACTTCGTTAGGCCTCATCAAGGTCTTGGTTATAAGACTCCAGTAGAGAAGTTTGAGGAATATATTAAAAAACACCAGGGTGTCCACCATGTATTGAACGAGAACAGACGAAATCTCATTGATTTTATAAACTTTGATTAACGCAGTTAAGATAGTAAAAATAAATAAAAGCATAGGAGGATAGATATGAGGACATTAAAGACAAGACCTAATGCTGCGATATAGTAGATAGTAGTTCGAACTTTTCTTTTATAATTCGCAGGGGAGGAGGGAGAAGGTGGCCTTAGTAGGTTTGAGTGGCTTTTCTGTTTATGGCTTCCATATTCCCGTAATGGCTCTTCGGTTATTTGAATTGCACTTAGTTATAGAACCTAATCATCCTATGGTTCATGAGGAAATTTTGCTTTTTGTTCCGATAGATTGTTATAGTCTAAATATTTATCTTCATGGTAAAGTTGAAAATTTTCATGGTTCATTTTTACATAACTTAATGGAAAGAATATATGATGAAAAGCTTGAAAACGGAGTTGTTAATTTTACAAAAACCTTCCTTATTGCTACCCATACAAACAATTATGATGCCTATGAAAGTAAAAACTATAAAAGTATTAAAATTTGTTATCCTATCGACAATGAAAGTTTACTTACTCGTAATATTCTTATAGATGGAATAAAAGCTACTATTTACCTAGATCTAGGAATAAAAGTTATTGATTATGGGGAATGTATAAAAATAGAAGTTTTTAGGAAGAATGGGAAGTTAATCCAAGCAGGAATTGTAGCCATCAGGTTTTCTATAGTTATGAGTAGCCCGGAGAAAAAGGAACAATATAAAATACATATATTTACTCCTGAAACGTTAGGAAGTATGTATGCCTTATTTCCTGATGAGAAAAAAGCTATATCAAACAGTTCTATACTAACCTTAATCCATAAAGAAGACGGATTGAAGGCAATTGAGGAATTTCTAAATGAAAGCAAAACGGAAATTCAAAATATAGTTAATAGTTTTAGTATCAGAGAAATTGAAGATGAAGATAAAGATGTTTTTATAATCGTTGATAAAATCAACGAAAGCTTTGAAAAGTTAAAAGGAAAAGTAAGAAACTACTTTTTAAAATTGAAAAAGGAAGATCCTAACATTCTAAAACCTCATAGTGATATATGGCTTCAAGTTCCCGAATTTGCAACTCAATGTGAACCTCCAAAATACGCAAAAACTGAGAAGTATTCTTGGGATTTTGCATTTAATATAAAACCAGCAAATATTTTAGTTTCCAGATATTTCTTAGATAAAACAATTGCCTATCACTTATATATAGCAAATGAACATACTAATATACTCCTTTCTCCAGAAGAAGGAGGAATAGTAGAAGAATTTAATTTAAGATTTAAAGTAGAGCCAAACTTTCTTATAGTTCTTACATTTCCTATATATATCCTTACAACTTTCGTTCTTCGCATTTTAGATAGTATTCTTAAAAATCTTCTGCAAGGTTGGGATATATATAGCAATGTGCGCCGAAGCCTAGAAAACTTTCACAAATTAAATATGGTAAAATACAATATATTTCTTAAAGAAATCTATATTAATGCTTTTAATTCTCAAAATCTAGTTACTATTTTATTGGTACTTGTTTCACTAATGTTTACTTTAGCTAGCATAATTAGAGGCGGAACTGGAGGAAGATTGTCTTATTATGAATATTTAACAAATATAACGACATTAATTAAAGATCCTGTTTTCACAGTTCCATTGATTTTGTCTTCTTTGAGTTTGGCATTTATATATTTATATTCAAGTTATAGAAACGTAAAAGCTAAATGGGAATAACTTATCAGCTACTTTAGCTCTCAAGAGTAACGTAGTTAATGAGCGTTCCTATCCCCTCAATCTCAACCTCTACCCTATCATCAGGATTTAGGGGACCTACTCCGGGAGGAGTTCCTGTCGAGATTACATCTCCGGGTAAGAGTGTCATGATTTGAGAAACAAAGGAAACGAGCTCAAACGGGGAAAATATCATGTCTTCAGTGTTTCCCCTCTGTCTTACCTCCCCGTTAACTCTCGTCTCAATCCTAAGTCCTATCGGGTCGATATCTGTATTAATCCATGGGCCGTAAGGAGCAAATGTGTCAAAGGACTTTGCCCTCGTATATTGGCCGTCCTTCTTCTGCAAATCCCTTGCTGTTACATCGTTAAAACAGGAGTATCCCAATATGTACTCCTTCGCTTCTTCAGGAGATACTTTTCTACACTTTCTACCAATAACTACGGCAAGTTCCCCTTCATAGTCAACTCTATTTGACATTTTTGGAAGAACAATCTTCATCTTGTTCGATATTACAGCCGTTGAGGGTTTGAGGAAAATGAGAGGCTCCTCAGGAATGGGTTTTCCCATCTCCTCTGCATGGGCTCTGTAGTTAAGTCCAACTGCAACAATTTTTGTCGGCCTCGTCGGAGACAGGAACTTCACATCCTTAAAGGATAGGGGCTCTCCCTCGGGTGTAACACCCTCCATAAGTTCAGAAACCCTTCTTTCCTTCAAGGGAAGAATCTCCTTTCCCCTTATAAGTCCGAAGATTGTCCTATCCCCGTACTTAAACCTTCCTACCTTCAACTTTCCCTCCTAAACAGTGGCCACGCCGTACATTTTACCAACTGCTAAAAATCTTTCTCCTTCACTTAAAGGGTATTCAGGAGTAAGGAGTTTCAGCTCCAAGTCCTCAGAAAAGAGGTCAACAGAATAAAGGGATTTACCTTCAAAGCCAATTTCTGATACAGAGGTAACTATTCCGATTACCGTGTAGTTTTCCCTATCTGAAAGGATACAGGTATCAAAGAGTTCCTCAGGCTTTTGGGAAAACTCCCCTAAAAGCCTAACTGTTTCCTCCTCCCCTAAACTCCTTTCCAATTTCTCTCTGGCTTTTTCGTTTCCCTTTATCGCCAACTTTAGGAGCTCCCTGTTCTCATCGGCCACCTGGTCAAAGTGTGAAAGGGGAGGTAGCCTTTTTACCCTGTTTGAGTAAATAGTTAAGGCAACGTCCATCTCACTTGATAGCTTCTCGGGAAGTTGACACAAGTTACAGAGCTCAAAGTGAAAGGCCTTGCCGGTTGTGACCTCTATTGCCTCAACCAAGAGTGTGAACTCGTCCAACGATTGGATTTTAAAGTTAAAGTCCTCAAAGGTAAAGAGACTTCCATTCTTATAACCTACATAACAGCCAAGGGGAATTTCTTCAGACCTTGAAAAGAATGATAGTTTTTCCTTTTTCAACAGGTAGTTAAAGATTGAGAAATTTTCATCAACTTCTAAGTGGCTACAGGTCAGTTTTTCTGATGTATCCAATAGGTCGTCAAAGACGTAATGTTTAACTGTTACTTCCTCTCCTTCATCAACTGCCCTTTCACAGAGCTCCCTGTCCAGTCCCAGTAAACTGAAACTATCGTCCATAAATTCTCCCAAACTGGTTTAGTAAGGGGGAAATACCCCCTTAGTACTGGTCATGAATTTCAAGTTGATTAAAGAAGAAGGGAATTTCGTAGCTTGCAGATTCGGGAGAGTCCGATGCATGAACCGCGTTTCTCCCAACGTCAGTTCCGTACTTCTTCCTGATAGTTCCTTCTGCAGCTTTGGCAGGGTCTGTAGCCCCTATGATTTCCCTTACTCTGCTTATCGCATTTTCTCCCTCAAGAACCATCGGGACACAGGGGCCGGATGACATGAAATCTGTTAGTTCATCGTAAAACGGCCTATCCTTGTGGACTATGTAAAACTTTTTAGCCTGTTCCTTTGAAAGGTGAACCATCTTAATTGCCAAGAGCTTCAAGTCGTTCTCCTGTAGAATTCTAACGATGTCTCCAACTGCATTCTTCTTAACAGCATCGGGCTTTACAATTACAAGAGTCCTCTCAACTGCCATTTTACTCCTCCGTCCTTTCTAATTTGCGCTGTATTATACCCTTTCTAACTGTTTGAAGGTAATTGTGGGCAAGTCTCGTAGGTTCAGGAAGCTTATACCCCCTTCCAAGTTTTAGAACAATTTCAAGGGACTCCTCAGGAGTTATCAGATTTCCAGGAGAGACAAAAACGGGTTTAACTCTGTCCCTCATCCTAACGGCATATCCGAGAATTTCCTTAGTTTTTGGGTCAACGATAGGTGAACTGCAGCCTGCCTTTTCGCAGGGCTCCTCAAATTTTCCGTAGAGAATCTTCTTTGCACACCCTATCGTAGGTACGTTCATAACAATTCCAAAGTGTGTAGCTATTCCAAGCCTCCTCGGATGGGCTATTCCGTGTCCGTCAACAACTACTAAATCAGGTTTGTTTTTTAGTTTTAAGTAGGTTTTGACCAAAAGTGGAACCTCACGGAAGGCCAGAAATCCCGGAACGTATGGAACCTTTACTTCCATTGTGTCGTAAATTTCCTCAACTACTTTTAGACTTGAAAACTCAAGAATTACAAATGCTCCAATTCCAACTGTAGGATTTTTATAAGGGTCAATAAAGGTTAAATCACACCCTCCGATGAGTTTTATCTCCCTCTCAAGTGGTCTGAGTTTTAGTTTTTTAAGGAGCTCCCTCTGAGCCCTCTCCGCCTTCTTGAAGGAAATCTTCACGTCTCAACCCTTCCAAAGAGTATAAGACCTACTGAAGTGAAGAGAATTAAAGGAGCAAAGGATGCATAGATTGGTGGTAGAGCTCCACTCTTTCCTAAACTTATAAAGAGCGACGTTGTGACCCACATTAGAACGATTAGGGTGCTCACAATCAAGACCGTGTACCCCTTTCTGTTCCTCGGGTTAAAAACACCAAAGGGTATTCCAATAAGAGTTACAACCAAGGGATAGAGGGATATTGCCAGTTTTGAGTAGAGCTCCATCTGAAATTGCCTCGTATCGTAACCCAACCTTTCAAGCCTCTTAATGGTTATAAACAACTCACTTAAGCTCTTAGCCTCAGGCAGTGTTTCTGACGACTTTAAATCCTTAATATCAACACCTAAGTTGAGTGAAAGCTCGTTTAACCTCTCAGTTTTTAATTTATTTAAATCCCTTATAAAAACGTCTTTAAACTTCCAAACTCCGTTACCTTCATAGAAAACCTCTCTTCCATCGATTCTCCTTGTAGGTTGAAAGTTCTCCTCCTCTATAACACTTCCCCACTTTCCCCTTCTCTCCTTTACATTCAACTTCCTTATAAACACAAATTTCCTACTTCCGCTTTTAAACCAGACCTCACTTACCTTCTTAGGGCTGGCTTTTTCCACCTTTCTCTCAATTTCTGAGGAAACCTTCAGTCCCTTTGGAACAAAAAGCTCGTGAACGAGGAGTGAGAAAAGTGAGGAGAGGAGAGCCAAGACTAAAAGTGGAACTGAGAATCTATAGGTACTTATCCCGAGAGCCCTGATAACCGTTAGTTCACTCGTTGACGAAAATCGGGAGAGAGTTACCACAGTTGAGATTAGAACTGCTATGGGTAAAACTCTGACGGTGTAAAGGGGAAACCTACCAGATATGAACTGGAGCTCAGACTTAAGTCCTAATTTCATAGAGATACTGATGTGGCTCACGAAGTCGATTATTCCAAATATCGTTAGAAACGTTAACAGTGTCAAAAACAGAAGCTTCAGCCCTTCAGAGAAAACGTACCTATCTAAAATCTTTACCATCTCGTTCCTGCGTAAATCCTAATTTTTTCCTTAACTGCAAGGTAGTAAAAAATGGAGGAGAGAACTCCGAATACTAAATCCGGCAGAAGGGTTAGAGGAGGAAAGTTTGAGCTTAGAGCAAGCTTCTTTGAGAAAACGTACAGAACGTAGTAGAGAACAATTACAGTTAGACTTATGATAATTCCCATTCCGTAAGCTCCCCTTGGAAGAGATACGGATACTGAGAAAATCAGAATTCCTACAATTAGTGAGGATAGGGATAAGGATAACCTCTTTAGGATTTCGGTTAAACTCTCGGAATCCCTTTTCTTTAAAAGCTGGCTTAGTGTTTTGTACTTTTTAGCTTCGAACTTTTCGCCTTCGGAAAACTTGTAGAGCTCCAGTGTATAGTTTTTAAACTTTAAAAACTGAAACTCCTCCGGTTTTTCCCAGTTTAAAACCTGTGCAGTTCCGTTGTAAATATCCAAAAAGACCGTATTGTTTTCAGTCCTTAAACCGCCTTCTCTTCCAAATATTACTATGAATTTATCCTTTCTATCAAGTGAGACCATAAAGTTCTCAATTAGTCCCTGTTTAGGAAAGATTCTATCCACGTAGAACGTAACTCCAGGAAAGTTTGACGAGAAGTTCTTTGGAGTTATACTCATAGTTAGCTTCTTCTTTACAAGTTCCTCAATCTCCTTTTTAACAGCAACGTTGCTTTTTGGAGCTAAGTACATCGTAGAGTAGAGAGAAAAGAGTGAAAAGAGAATACCTAACAGAAGGACGGGAATGGATATCTGGCGAATACTGACACCGCAGGACCTTAAAACGGTAATTTCATTATTGCTCTCCATCTGGAGAAATACGATTAAGACTGAAATTACAAAGGACACAGAAATAACAACTCCAAAAAAGGCAGGAAGGGTTTTTACTAAAACAGAGAGAAACTCTGTGAAAGAAACTCCCTGACCTATAACTGTTTCCGCTATTTGAGAGGCCCTATCAATCACTATTACAAATAAAAACAGCAAAAAGGTGAAGATTACCGTTTTAAACAGTTCATAGAAAATGTACCTGTAAAGAGTCTTCATTTTTCCTTCTTAACGTATCTGTACCAATCAACAACCAAAGCACTTGCAATAAAGATTGAGGAATAGGTACCTACCGTTATACCTACAAGGAGAACGAAAGCAAAGTCGTTTATTACACCTCCTCCAAACATGTAGAGACAGAAAACAACAAATAGAGTGGTCAGAGATGTTATTAGGGTTCTTGAGAGCGTTTGGTTTATACTGTCATTAACGATTTCCTCAAAGGGCTTACTTCTCAGTAAAACTTTCATATTTTCCCTGATTCTGTCGTAAACAACGATTGTATCGTTTATAGAGTAACCGATAACTGTTAAGAGAGCCGCAATAACAGGTAAACTGAATTCCCTACCTACAGACATAAATACTCCCGTTGTTGCCAGAGCGTCGTGAACCAAGGCAAGGACTGCACCAAAGGCAAAAATCGGCTCAAATCTCCAGGCAACGTAAATGAGAATACCAATCAGGGCATAGATTACGGCCATTATTCCCTTTTCCCTCAACTCCTTACCAATTGTAGGACCTATCATTTCAACTCTTCTTATTTCAACTTTATTTCCGAACTTTTCCCTTAAAACTTCTCTTATCAAATCGGCAGTTTTATTTGGGTCTTTTATAGCAGGAGCTTTTATAAGAAACTCATTTTTACCCTCAATGTTTTGAACTAAGATTCCTTCAATTTTTCCGTTAAATATCTGCCTGATTTTCTCTGTATTTATGTTCTTCTCATCCACCTTTACCTGAACTAAAACTCCACCTGTAAAGTCTATTCCAAACTTAGGTTTAACAATAAATATCCCGTAGAGCCAGCTTCCTACTATAAGTGACAGTGAAAGTAAATAGGCAAAGTACCTTTTTCCTATAAAGTCAATTTTTCTCATCCACTACTCCCTAAATTTTGAATAGGTTAGGTTTGTACTTAACAATAAGGTCAAGAATAACCTTTGTAACGAAAACAGCAGTAAACATACTTGACAGGATACCTAAGGAGAGTGTAACGGCAAAACCCTTTATAGGACCTGTTCCAAATTGAAAGAGGACTGCTGCAGCAATTAAGGTTGTTACGTTGGCATCGAGTATTGTTCCCCAGGCTCTTGAGAAGCCTGCTTCAACGGAGGAAAAAAGGTTCCTTCCCTTTCTAATTTCCTCCTTTATTCTCTCGAATATGATTACGTTGGCATCAACGGCCATACCTACGGTTAAGATGTAACCAGCTATTCCTGGCAGAGTTAAGGTAGCTCCTAAGAGAACCATCATGGACCATAGGAGAACTACGTTCATAAGGAGGGCTAAATCGGCGGCCAATCCGGCAAACTTGTAGTAAAGGAGCATAAACAGCATAACAATAACTATTCCTGCCACACCTGCCTTTATTCCCTTTTCAACGGACTCCTTACCCAAGGATGGTCCTACCGTTGTCTCCTCAACAATTTTTACAGGTGCAGGTAGAGCTCCAGCCCTTAAAACTATAGATAGGTCCCTTGCCTCCTGATAGGAGAACTGTCCAGTTATCTGTCCCCTCGAACCGATAGCGCTCCTTATTACGGGAGCGGACTGAACTTTACCGTCAAGTACGATTGCAAGTCTCGTTCCTACGTGTTTCGCCGTGTATTCCTTAAATATCCTTGCTCCCTCAGGTTTTAGGACGAAGCTCACTGCAGGCATGCCGTTTTCATCCCTACTTGGGTAGGCATCCTTTAGGTAGGCTCCGGTTAGTATCGGTTCCCTCTTAACTATGAAGAAGTTGTAGGCCACAACCTTTCCAGATTTGTTCTTAATCTCCTGAATTAGAACCTGCTGGTCATCCGGTACCTTTCCGCCAAAGGCCTTAACCACATCCTCAGGAGAGCGGAAGGGAAGCTTTTCCTCCTTTCCGTTCTTGACTTCGTAGAACGTTGGTCCCGATGGTGAAGGTTTGACAACAATCCTTGCTCCTTCTGGAACCGTTCCTCCCAACTTTGTTATAAGTTCCTCTACACTCCTTGCCGTATCAACCACTTCCTTAAATTCAAGGTTTGCAACCTTTCCAATTACCTTCTTGGCCCTTTCTGGGTTCTTAACCCCAGGAAGCTCCACAATAATCCTGTCCTTTCCGTTTCTAACAATAACAGGTTCTGCTACACCTAACTGGTCTATTCTGTTCCTTATCGTTTCAAGGGCCTGTTCTGCAAGCCTATCTATCTCCTTTGACTTGTAGGATGGTTTAAGTGAGAGCTCTATCTCCTTTCCCTTGACCTTGATGTTAAACATATCTGAGTAGTCATCCTCTATTTTTGAAACGGCCTGTTTAACGTAGTCGGGAGATAACAGGAAAATCTCTATGTTTGTTTTTCTCCTTTCGACGGATACAACGGGAATGTTCTCCTCCTCCAAACTCCTCTTAATCTCCCTCAGAGCCGTTGAAACCTCATTCTCAAGGGCTTTCTCCGTATCAATCTGGAGAACCAAGTGGGTACCGCCTTTGAGGTCAAGCCCTAAGTTTATGGGCTTCGTTAAATCAATATAGAGGGCACCTAATAGGACTATCAGAACGAACAGTATTTTCCACTTAAGGTTTTTCATAAGAACTCCTCACCTTTAAACTTTGCTCCATGAATAATACAAAATTAAAGGTCTGTATCGTTTATCCTGAGCCTGAATTTGTAGCCAAAAACCTCCGTAGCCCTCCTGCACATCTCCATTCGGGGCTGGAATATGGAGAAGTAGTCAAGTAGGTCTGAAATTCTCGTATCAATTTTGAGAATGAGTTTTACAGTTCTCGTTACCTTATCAACCTCAAGGTTACTGTACAGAACTGCGTAGTTAACCCTGTCATGAATGTCCTCTCCAATTGTTCTCCTGGTTCTTACCCTTGTTCTGTGGACGTGGGACTTGTCGGCAATAACAACGGCAGCTGAGACCTCGGTAACGGGAAATCCCGTTTCCTCCTCGTGATTTCCAATTGCAAAGGTTATTTCTGTTAGGTCATCATCCAAGTAACCTTTCCCCTTTAAGAGTTGGAAAGCAAGAAGGGCTCCACTCTGAGCGTGATTGTGCCTTGAAACAATGTGACCGATATCGTGGAGAAAACCTGCCACTCCTGCAAGTTCTGCCCTCCTCCTATCTCCCGTTATCTCCATAAGCAGCCACCTTGCCTTTTCGGCAACCCATCCGACGTGCTTTATTCCGTGGTCCGTGTATCCCATTCTCTCCAAGAAGTAATCGCTCCTTTCAATGTAGTAGAGAATTCTCCTGTCCTTCATCAAATCCCTGTAAGTTGGAAACTCTATCTCTTTCACCTCTCCCTCACGCTAACGTCTGCTGCAAATACTTTTTTAAGACCCTCCTCCGTCTTAACAATGAGAGCTCCATCAGTATCAACTTTAAGAGCTCTCCCGACGTAGGAGTTCCCCTCCTCGACCACTTTAACTTCCCTTCTAATCATAGGACAGTGTCTTTCAAACTCCTCAATACTAAAGTTTCCCTCCTTTAGCAAACTGTGAACTTTAACAACTTCTCTGTGGAGAAGTGATAGGAGCTCATCCCTATCAAATTCTATTCCTTCAACTCTCAGTGATGTTGCCGGAACGGGGAAGCTACTGAGCTCCTCCTTTGAGTATGTTAGGTTTATTCCTATTCCTACAACCAACCTGTCCCTGCAGAGCTCTGGAAGAACACCGGCAATCTTTTTTCCGTTTATATAAACGTCGTTTGGCCACTTCAAGTAGAACCCATCTCCGAACCTTAAAAGGGCTTTAAGTGTTGAGTAACCGAAGGCCAAACTTGAAATTCCAAAGTTTCTGCTCGGTCTCTCAAGGATGAATGAGACGTAAAGTCCCTTGTCCCTTTTTGAGAGCCAACGTCTACCTCTTCTTCCCTTTCCACCCGTTTGCTCCCTTGCAACTATACAGAGGCCGTGGAAAAAGGGAACTCTCTTTGCTTCCTCGTTTGTTGAGTCTGTTCTGTCAACGTAGATAACTTTCATGGAGGGAATTATACAGAGGTTATAATTCCTCCGCTATGGAGTGGACTGTTGGAAGCTTGGTTAAAAGGGCTGCTGAGATTTTAAGGGAAAGAGGAAGTAAAACCCCGAGGTTGGACGCAGAGCTCCTCTTAGTCCATTCACTTGGACTAAAAAGTAGAGTGGAGCTCTACACAAACTTTGATAGACCTCTATCTGAGGATGAGGTTGAAAGATACAGAAAGTTGATAGTCAGAAGGGCAAAGGGAGAACCGGTTGCCTACATAACGGGAAATAGGGAGTTCTTTGGTTTTGAATTTTCTGTTGATAGGGGAGTTCTCATTCCAAGGCCAGAAACGGAGTTCTTAGTCGAGGTTGTTTTTGAATTTTTGAGAAATAAGGAGGGTTTAACTGTTGTTGACGTCGGAACAGGTTCAGGGTGCATCGTCCTAACGCTCTGTAAGTTGACGGGTGAGAGACATAAATTCTTTGGAATAGACATATCCAAGAAGGCTTTGGAAATTTCTGAGAAGAATAGGGAAAAGTTGGGGTGTTCCAAGGTTGAGTTTTTAAAGGGAGACCTACTCTCCCCTATCGACTTTTCTGTAGATGTTGTCGTTTCAAATCCCCCTTACGTTTCAGTTAACGACCCCAAATTGGAAAGGGAGGTTCTAAAGTTTGAGCCTGCGGGAGCTCTCTTTGGAGGGAGAACTGGACTTGAGGTAATTGAGAGGTTAGTTGAGCAGTCCTCGGAGAAATTAAAAAGGGGTGGACTTTTGGCTTTAGAAGTTGGTATAGGCCAGAGTGATAAGGTGAGTAACTTACTCAGGAGCTCAGGATTTGAAGATATTAAAACTTACAGGGATTTATCTGGAATTGAGAGGGTAGTTACGGGGGTTAAGGAATAATGGAGAAGTTTGTTATAAGAGGAGGAAGGGAGCTCCACGGCAAGGTTAGGGTTTCTGGTTCAAAGAATGCCTCACTCCCCATTCTCTTCTCCTCAATCCTATCGGGAAGTCTCAAACTTTCAAACGTTCCAGACCTTAGGGATGTTTCAACTGCATGTAAACTCCTCGAGATAATGGGATTTAACGTTGTAAGGAACAGTGATACTGTTGAAGTGGAGTTCACGGGAAGAATTAATCCTGAGGCTCCCTACGAATTGGTTAAAACAATGAGGGCTTCCATCCTCTGTTTAGGGCCTCTTCTGTCCAAGTTTGGAAGGGCCAGTGTTTCGCTCCCCGGAGGGTGTGCAATCGGCTTAAGGCCGGTCGACCTTCACCTGAAGGGCCTTTCAAAGATGGGAGCAGATTTGAGAATTTCCCACGGGTACGTAGTTGGAGAGGTAAGGGGAAGGTTAAAGGGCGTCGATGTAACGTTGGACTTTCCAACTGTCGGTGGAACGGAGAATATACTTATGGCTGCCGTTCTTGCAAAGGGAAAAACGGTTATAAGAAATGCAGCAAAGGAGCCAGAAATTGTCGATTTGGCAAGAGCTCTAAAAAAGGGAGGAGCAAGGATAGAGGGAGAGGGAACGGACGTCATAGAGGTAGAGGGGGTGGACGAAATTGGCCCTATCGAGTACAGGGTTATGCCCGACAGAATAGAGGCAGGAACGTTTCTCTCTGCAGTGGCCTCTGCAGGTGGAGAAGTGGAAATAGAGGAATTTCCAACGTTTGCCTTAGAGTCGGTTGTTGAGAAGTTTGTTGAATCGGGACTCTCTATTGAGGAAATTTCGGAAGGTAGAGTTTTAGTGAAAAAAAGAGATAGACTAAAGGGAACGGATATAGTTACACAACCCTATCCGGGCTTTCCAACGGATATGCAGGCTCAGTTTATGGCTGCAATGTGCATAGCAGATGGGGTATCTGTAATAAAGGAAACGATATTTGAGAACAGGTTTATGCATGCTCTGGAGCTCCAGAGAATGGGTGCAGACTTAAAGATTGAGGGCAATACCGTCGTTGTCAAAGGTGTAGACAAGTTAATTGGAGCAAAGGTTACGGCAACAGACTTAAGGGCAAGTGCATCGTTGGTTATAGCAGGACTCGGAGCTGAAAACACAACGGAGGTTTACAGGATATACCACCTTGATAGGGGCTACGAGAAATTGGAGAGGAAGCTCAATTCGTTGGGTGCAGAGATAGAGAGAGTCCCAAGTGAGCTTAAGTATTAGGAGTTGAAAGATGGACTACAAATCAATAACTGTTGCACTTCCAAAGGGAAGACTACTGAAGGAGGCTGTTGGTTTCCTTGAATCATGTGGGATAGATGCATCGGAAACCCTTACTAAAACGAGAAAGCTCATCTTCCAGTGGAAAAACTTTAAGTTCATCTTAGTTAAACCTATGGACGTTCCAACGTACGTTTACTACGGAACTGCCGATATTGGAATAGCGGGAAAGGACGTTATCGAGGAAAAGGGGTTTGACCTCTACGAACCGTTGGACCTTAAGTTTGGAGCGTGCAGGCTTTCCGTTGCAGAACCTCAGGATATAGATGAACCCTACGACATAGAAAAGCTCTCCTACATAAGAGTTGCCACAAAGTATCCGAAGATAACCGACAGGTACTTTAGAAGTAAGGGAATTCACCCTGAAATAATAGTCCTCTACGGTTCCGTGGAATTGGCTCCACTCGTAGGTCTTTCAGATAGGATAGTTGACCTTGTTCAAACTGGAACGACACTTAAGGAGAATGGTTTAAGGGAAGTGGATGTTATTCTCCATTCGACTGCAAGGCTGGTTATAAACAGGGCAAGCTTGAAAACAAAGTACTTAATCTTGAAGCCAGTAATAGATAGGATGAAGGAAGTTATTTTATAGAATAAATTAAATTTTAATCGGCGGGCTTTATGAGGATAACTTACTTAAGGGTTTCAGTTACCGATAGGTGTAACTTCAGGTGTAAGTACTGTATGCCTGAGGGAAATCAGGAGTTCATACCCCATCCAGAAATACTCAGATACGAGGAAATAACCGAAATTGTAAGGGTATTTACAACCTTTGGGGTTAAATCTATTAGATTAACAGGGGGGGAACCCTTAGTTAGAAAGGGTTTAGAGGAATTAATTTTTCAGCTAAAGAGTATTGAAGGTATAGAGGAGGTAACATTAACGACCAACGGATATTTCCTCAAGGAAAAGGCGAGAACGTTAAAGGAGAATGGGCTAAACAGGGTAAACGTTAGCATTGATACCTTAATTCCGGAGAAATTTTCGTTTATTACAGGAAGAGAAAGAGATGCCCTCTTTAGGGTCATTGAGGGAGTTGAAGAGGCGAAATCGATTGGAATTGAGCCTGTAAAGATAAACACAGTCCTAATTAGGAATTTTAACGATGGAGAGTTGGAGGGTTTTATCAGATTTTCGGAAAGATTTGGTGTAGAGGTGAGATTTATAGAGTTGATGCCTGTAGGCGGGAAGTTCTTTAGCTCCGAGAACTTTATTCCGGCTTCAGAGATAAAGGAGAAAATAGTTAAACAGTTTGGAAAACTCGTTCCACATAAAACAAAAAAGATGGGACCCGCAAAGAGCTTTAAAATTGAAGGAACAAAGGCCGTTGTTGGATTTATTCCTTCTGTTAGTGAACACTTCTGTTCAGAGTGTAACAGACTAAGACTGACATCTGATGGAAAACTTCGGCTCTGTCTAATGTCGGAAAAGGAAATAGATATTAAGGGGATTTTAAGGTCTCCCTCCTACAAGAGGGAAAATTTGGTCTCTGTAGTAAGGGGAGCTCTTCTTTTAAAGAGGGGAATAAACGGAATAGAGGCCCTTGAGGGGTTAGGCTGCTCGAGGAAAATGTTTACAATAGGGGGATAGTCAATGGAAAAATTAATAGCAGTTGATTTAACAGTTATTGCAGTTTGCTCTGTTCTTATAACTGTTGGTTTAATAGCTGTTTTAATTATTGCGTACAGAATTTTAAAAAAGATGGAGGAGGGGGTTGATACGGTTAACTCTCAGCTTAAACCGGCAGTTATCGACTTAAAAAGGACAATCGTTTCGATTACTGAAAACTTAAAGGTAGTTTCGGGAGCCCTCTCCTTTGTAGGTAAGTTTAAAAAGTCAAAAAAGTAGCATAAGTTTAAATATTGAAGAATTAATTTGGAGGAAGAGATGAGAAAGAGTTCACTGATGTTTTTATTAGGTAGTTTAATAGGTGCAGGAGCAGCTTACGTTGCAACTACGAGGAAGGAGGAAATCCTCAAGAAAATAGAGGAGCTCCAGGAGCAGATTAAGGAGAGCGACCTTCCTGAAAGGGCAAGGGCTCTGGTAGAGGATATTTCAAGGTCTATCAAGGAGCTCTTAACGAGTGGCGAAGAGGAGATGTCTGAGGAGGAGAAGAGGACAATCTTAGAGGAAGTTGAGCAGAAGATTCAAAAACTTGAAGAGACAATTCAGAAGGAGGGAGAGTAATTTTTGGAGCTCTCCCTTCTACTAAAGCCCTTAGGTTTAAGGTTTGAAGGTAATTTCTGGGTTGAGGGAATCACTGAGAACTCTAAAAAGGTTCTGCCTAACTTCATTTTCTTTGCCTACAAAGGTCTCTCCTCAGATGGGAACCTCTTTGTAAAGGAGGCTATAAAAAGGGGAGCCTCTGTAGTTTTTACAGATTCACTCAAAACGTACAGGGAGCTCCGTTCACTCATTCCTGTCTTTCTAACGGAAAATCCGAGAAAGGACTTAGCAGTTCTCTCTGCGAGGTTTTACGGAAACCCGGAGAGGGAGCTCTCAATAATAGGTATTACTGGAACAAACGGTAAGACAACAACTTCCTACCTTACCTTTAGCGCTATCAACAGAATTGGAGAAAGGGCAGGAATCGTTGGAACTGTAGAGTGGGGAACGGAGGAGGAGAGGTTTCCCTCAGATATGACAACCCCTTCTCCAACAGACTTTTTCAGGATTCTTGCCTACTTCAGGGACAGGAGAGTTAAATGGGTCGTCTGTGAGGTTTCATCCCACGCCTTAGAACTTGATAGGGTTTACGGAGTAGAGTTTAAGGGTTCGGTATTTACCAATCTATCCCATGACCACCTCGATTTCCACGGAGATATTTACAACTACTTCCTATCAAAGGAGAAACTCTTCTTCAAATCGAAAGTTTCGGTTGTAAACGGTGATGACCCGTTTGGGAAGTGTCTCTACGGCTTGAGGGGCATTTTTACCAGAAAGTTTCTCTCCTATGGAGTGGAGGGCGACTACAGAATAAATCAATTTAGAGATGGCAGATACGTAGAAATCTCTCATGAGGGAAGTAAATACAGAGTGGAAACGGAGCTAAAGGGATTTTTCAATGCCTACAATCTAACAGCTTCCTTTTCACTCCTTTCGGAGTTGGGCTTTCCAAAGGATGAGCTTGCAGTTTCCTACACGGGAGTAAAGGTTCCCGGAAGGCTTGAGGAGGTTCGTAGAGGGGTATTCATCGACTATGCACACACTCCAGATGCTCTAAAGAAGGTCCTAAAAACCCTGAGGGATATAACAACCGGCAGGTTGATAGTGGTCTTTGGAGCTGGAGGTAATAGGGATAGGGAGAAGAGAGCTCCGATGGGAAGGGTAGCATCTGAAATTGCTGATTTAGTTATTCTTACAAGTGATAACCCAAGGAGTGAACCCGTAGAGAGAATAATTTCTGACATACTATCAGGAATTGATAGAAAGGAGAAAGTTACGGTTGAGCTTTCAAGGAGGGAGGCAATAAATCTTGCCCTTTCAATGAAAAAGGAGGAAGATACCGTTTTAATTGCAGGCAAAGGTCATGAAAACTACCAGATAATTGGAAGTGTAAAAATTCCCTTTAGCGATAGGAAGGTTGTTGAGGAGTTCTATGGATGCAAAAAAGCTATCTGAAATTGTTGGAGGAAAATTAGTAGGGAAAAATAGACCTATTTCAGGTTTTCACTTTGACTCGAGAGAGGTAAAAGAAGGAAACGTTTTTATTCCAATTAAGGGAAGGAGGGACGGCCATAAATTCACTGAGGATGCTTTTAAAAGGGGAGCTTCGGGAGTTTTGTTCTCTCAAAACGTAGAGATTCCACCCCAAAAGTTCGGTATTTTTGTCCCGGATACATTCAAAGCTTTTAAAGAGATTGCCCTCTACAGGAGAAGGAAATTTTCCGGAACAGTTGTAGGAATTACTGGAAGTGTAGGAAAAACTACAACCAAGGAATTAGTATCAAAAGTGCTCTTAGAAGGTGGAGTTAGAACCTATAGAAATGAGAGAAGTTTTAACAATGAACTTGGGGTAACCTATACACTATCCAACCTTCCTCCAAATACCGATATTTACGTCCAGGAAATTGGTACAAATTCACCGGGAGAGGTTTCTCAAATAAGGGAGTTTGTGAGTCCTGAAGTGGGAATAGTCACTTCTGTGGAAAGGGCTCATATGGAAAAATTTAAAGACTTTGAAGAGCTTATAGAGGAAAAATTCTCAATAACAGAAGGTTTAAGATTTTCAATAGTTCCTTACAAGTATCGAGACTTTTCAAAGTCCTTTGAGACGTTAACGTTTGGAAGAAAAGGGGATGTTAAACTCATTTCCTTTAACACCTCTTCAGAAGGAACAGATTTTGAGATTTCAGTATCAGGGAAAAGAGTAAAGCTCTTCTCCCCAGTTCCCGGCTTTTCCGTTGTTAATTCCTCAATGGTCTGTGGAGCTCTCCTCCTAATATTGGGACTTCCCCTCAATCTGTTAGATGCAGTTTCCTCCTTTTCTCCTCCCTATCTCCGTATGGAAATTTGTAGATTTCAAGAAGGAGTTCTCATCAACGACTCATACAATGCAAATCCTGCATCCTTCAGAAATGCACTTGAAGTTCTCTCCAAGTTCCCAGGTAAAAAGGTTGTAATTGCTGGAGACATGTTGGAGTTGGGGGAGATTTCAAGGGAGGAGCACAAAAAGTTGGGAAGGCTTATGAACGAATTGGGCATCTCTGAAGTTATTGCCTACGGAGAGGAAGTGGAGGAAATGGTAAAAGAATTTAAAGGAGAATTCTATCACTTTAAAGTGAAAGAGGAACTGTTAAATTTTGTATCAAAGTACCGATTTGAAGGGAAGGCTGTTCTCATAAAGGGTTCTCGAGCCAACAGGTTAGAAGAGGTTGCAGAAATAGTGAAAGAGAGGTTCGGAAGGTGAAAGTTTTAGTTGTCTACGGAGGAGAGTCCCCGGAAGCTGAGGTTTCAAGGAAGAGTGCAAGAAGCGTTATCGAATCATTAAAGAGACTTGGGCATGAGGTAATTCCGGTTGAACTTTCCAGAAACTTTCCAGAAATGGTAAAGGAGATTGAGCCTGATGTAGTCTTCATTTCTCTTCACGGTTCTCCAGGTGAAGATGGAACGGTTCAGGGACTACTTGAAATAATGAAGGTTCCGTACACTGGTTCTGGAGTAATTCCAAGCGCTGTCTCAATAGATAAGGATTTAACAAAGAGGGTTTTGAAGAGTTATGGAATTCCTGTTCCCTCGGGGATAACACTCTTTAAAGGAGATGAAATTCCTAAAAATTTGGAATTCCCCTGTATTGTAAAACCTGCGAGGGCAGGCTCAAGTGTGGGGATTTTTTTGGTTAAGGGGGAAGGGGAGCTCCCAAAAGCCCTTAAGGAGGCCTTCTCCTACGACTCCAAGGTTTTAATCGAAGAGTACCTACAAGGTAGGGAAGTTACAGTTGCAGTCTTAAGGGGAAGAGCTCTTCCGCCAGTGGAAATAGTTCCGGCAGGGGAATTTTACGACTACGAATCCAAATACGTGAGTAGTTCTACGGAGTACAGGATTCCAGCTTCACTTCCAAAAAGGTTGGAGGAGAGACTTAAAAAGCTATCTGAAAGAGTCTACAAGGTCTTAGAGTGTAGAGGTGCAATTAGGGTTGACTTTAAGTTGGATAATTTCAATTCACCTTACGTTCTTGAAGTCAATACAATTCCAGGACTTACTGAGAGAAGTCTTCTTCCCAAGTCAGCACAGGTTTCAGGATACACTTTTGACAGATTGGTGGAGGAAATATTAAGGGACGCAGAAAAAGGCTCTTTTTAATTGCAGTTCTTCTGTTTTTATTCTTTGGAGTAGTGATTTATGGGCTGTTAAATTCTCCCTCAAAGTTGGAAAATGTTAAGTTTGTGGTTGTAAAGGAGACGGGTCCTTGGAGAGGAAAAATTGTTCAAAGTATTCTCCCCTTCTTAAAGCCAGGACTGGACCTAAATCCTGATAACTTGAGGACTCTAAAGGAGAGGATAAACTCCCTTCCCTGGGTCGAACACTGCAAATTGGATATAAGGGGGGGAACGTTAGAGGTAAAAATCTGGGAAGAACCTACTGCGTTTTCTCTAATTTTCAGGGGAAAATTGTACTTAATAGGTAGAAATGGATTTGTTCTCGAGGAAAGGCCATTAAAGGTTAGTCAAGGAGAAGTTTTCTCATACAGGGGTAAGCTATCACCGTTTAAGCTGGAAAACGGATTCTTAAAGCTTAGAAATTTTGTTAGAATTGAAGTCAACCTCGTAAAGGACAAGATAAAAGAGCTTAACTTGGAAAGTAAAGAAGTTCAAATAGTCCTGATGGATGTTGGTGTCCTAATACTGCTTAAAGCTCCTTCATGTATCGTTTATTTGAGTTTTAACGATAATAGTTGGAAGAGGTTTGCTTCCATCTTGAAGGAGGGATTTCTCAAACCGGGAATTTACGATTTCAGGTATTCAGGTCTTTTAGTTTTACAGGGGAGGAAAGGAAGATGACACCTTATAAAAATCTAACCATTGACTTGGGAACAAGCTCTATAAGGGTTGTTTTATCTATATACAGGAACAATAAGAGGGAATTTATCGTAAAGAAGGCTCCCTCAAGGGGAATAAAAGGTGGAAATATAATAAATCCTGCATCAGCAAAAGAGTCTTTAAGTATCGTACTCAATAAACTGAAGCTGGATTCCCCGACCGTCCTTCCCAATAGTGCCTGTGTTATAGTCCCTGGGAACTTTATTGTTAACTTTCAGGTGGAATCAACAATTGAGTTTCCTGGAATAACAACTATTACACACAACGAAGTTAACGAAGTAAAAAACAAAGCACAGAAGGAGCTCTTTCGAGGAAATCTCTACTTAAAGAACTACTATGAAATAATTCACGTAATTCCCCAGGAGTTCATCGTTGACAAAATTGACGGAATACAAAATCCAATAGGAAGAAGCGGACAAAAACTAACAATGAGGGCAATAGTAGTCCTTGGAGGTAAAAACCACCTTAAAACAGTAGAGAGCTTACTTAAAGATGTAAATCTATCTGTTGAGAGGTTTATAGCCCAACCTGTTGCTGCTTTTTACGGTATAAGGGACCCTAACTTTTACTACAACAATAACCTCATCGTTTATTTAGGTGCCGGAAATACGGAGTTTCTGTACTTTAGAGAGGATAAACCGGTACTTATCAAACACCTTCCTACGGGAAGTCAGGACATTTTAGAGTTTCTAATAAAGAGTTTGAAGGTAAATAGGAAGGAAGCCGAAAGGCTCTTTTTTGAATACGGTAGTGCCTATGCTTTGAAGTTTAGCAAGGAGGAGCTTATTGATGTCAACTATGCCAGCCGTACGGTAAAAATTCCAAGAATTGTCATTCCTGCATTGATTCAGAAAAAACTACAGGGAATTTTCAAGGACATTAAATCAACCTTAGAGAACGAGGACCCGAGCTATGTAAAAAATTTAAACACGGTCTTCCTAACCGGTGGCTTGTCCAACTTGAGGGACATCGAGGTTCTATCCCAAAGGATTTTCAAAGCTCCAACTGTCATCTCTAAACCGGACACAGTCAGTGATTCTTCACTCTCACCCGTTGTAGGAGTTTCAAACTATTTATCCTCTCTGGAAAATAGGGAAAAGCTTACCGACATTAAAGAGGATATTAGAAAAACCTACGGAAAGGTAGGGTGGTTTCAGGGAATTATTAGATTTTTAATGGACTTAATATAGGAGGTGAGCATGTTTGACATAGCAGATGAACTCTTTCAGGGACCTGTGATAAAGGTTATAGGTGTAGGCGGTGGTGGTGGAAATGCAGTAGCGAGAATGTACGAAATGGGAATAGAAGGCGTTGATTTTATAGTTGTCAATACGGATGCTCAGGTTCTTTCAAAGCTTCCTGTTCCTATAAAGGTTCAGATTGGAGAAAAGCTCACAAAGGGGCTTGGAGCTGGTGGCAAACCGGAAATTGGTGAGCAGGCTGCATTAGAGGACGAACCGAAAATCAGGGAGGTTTTAGAAGGTTCAGACATGGTCTTTATAACTGCAGGTATGGGAGGAGGAACGGGAACGGGAGCTGCTCCAATTGTTGCAAAAATTGCAAAGGATATGGGAATACTTACAGTAGGTGTTGTTACACGTCCCTTTGACTTTGAGGGTAGAAGGAGAATGGAGTTTGCAGAAGTTGGAATAAGGAGGTTGAAGGAGTTTGTTGATACCCTAATGGTAATTCCGAACCAAAAGCTTTTGACAATTGCGCCTAAGGATATGAACATACTCAACGCTTTTAAATTGGCTGATAACGTTCTGTACCAGGCAGTTAAGGGTATAACGGAAGTCATAACAAAGGCAGGCCTCATAAACCTTGACTTTGCAGACGTTAAGTCTGTAATGCACAGCGGCGGATATGCACTTATAGGAATAGGGGAGGCAAGTGGAGAGGACAGAGCTCTCACTGCAGCCCGTAAGGCTATAGACAATCCTCTTTTGGAAAATGTTCAGGTTGAAGGGGCAAGCAGAATTTTGGTCAACATAAGTGGAGGAAGTGACTTAACGTTGGATGAGGCTTACGCTGCTGCCGGTTTGATAAAGGAGAGAGCTAAGAGGGACGATACAAACTTCTTCTTCGGTGTTACCCTTTCAGAGGAATTAGAGGGTTCCATACAGGTTACCGTTATTGCCACAGGCTTTGACGAAAAGGGAAGACCCGTTATTTCTGGTTTCTCCGACCTCGTCTCTAAAAGTGAGTCTACTACACCATTTCAGGCAAAGGAGGCTACAGAAGTTTTAGATTTAGACATATCTAAACTTTTAGAAGAATTAAACGAAGATTAAATATGAGGGGAAAGAATGGAAAGGGGATTACTCAAAGAACTACAGAGTTTGCTCTCTTTGATTGAGGATTTTAAGAGGGACTTGTCAGAGATTTCCTCTAAAAAGGAGGGATTAAAGGCTGTTAGTAAACATATAGATGAATCTATCTCAGAAAGTGAAGAGGCAGTTAAAAAGTTGATTGATATGATTAGTAAAGCCTTAGATGAACTGAACGAACTTAAATTAGTAGTAGAAAAACTTGGAGATAGAGACAGGGAAATTGCTGAAGAGAAGATAAACAATCTTATTTCTATCTTGACGAACTCTCTAACTTTTCTTGAATTTCAAGACATTTTGGCTCAAAGACTTTTAAAGATAAAAAAATTTCTAAGTGATTTAGAAAAAAGTATACTTAAAATGATAATTACAGCTGGATTGGAGGATGAAAAATATTTATCGAAGAAAAAAATTCAGGAAAAACTTGAGGAACTCGAATGGAAGAAGGAAGTTTCTCAAGAAGAGATAGATGAAATAATGAAGGAATTTGGCCTATAGAGGATAAGAAATGAAAGCTAATATTCCCGATGAACTTAAGGAGATTTTAGAAGAGTTTTTAATAGAGGCTGAGGAAATTCTGGAAAATTTAGACCAAGATTTAGTAGAGTTAGAGTCGAATCCTAACGATAAAGAGCTCTTAAACAAAATATTTAGAGGTATGCATACCCTTAAAGGGGGAGCAGGCTTTTTAAATCTTACTCCCATTGTGGAGATAGCTCATAGAATCGAGGACATTTTCAATAAGCTAAGAAACGAAGAAATGGTATTAACACCGGAGATTATGGACGTTATTCTTGAGGGAATAGATAAATTAAAGGAATCCCTCACTATGTTAAAGGAAGACGGGGAGCTCCCCGATTTAGAGGAAATAGAAGACCTTTTATCTAAGCTCGATTCTATTCTCAAGGGAGAAGAAAAACAAGAAAAAAAGGAAGGAAATGTTAACTCTTCTAAAGAAGGAGAGGAAATAGAATTTGTTGATGGTATTTCAGAAAAACTCAAGGAACTTATTTTGAAGTATCCAGATAAAGATTTGGCTGGAATTCTAGATGAAATAATACTCATGCCTCCTGACGAAAGGCCTATGGACGTTATTCCAGAAATAGAGAAATTAATTGAGGAAGGAAAGGACGTTAAGGACATAATAGTTAAAAAGAAAAAAGAAGAAAAGCCCGTATTAGAACAGGAAAGTCAAGTAAAAAAAGAAGTGAGTAAGAAAGAGGAAAGAAAAACAACCAAGAAAGAAAAAAAGAGTACAAAAGTAAGTTCCGAAACAATAAGAGTTGATGTTGAAAGGGTTGAGAACTTAATGAACTTAGTCGGTGAGATTGTCCTTGATAGGAATAGAATCTTGAAAGTAACAGCCGATGTTGAAAGGGACTGTAGAAGCGAGACAGTAGAGAAGTTAGTGGAAGCCGTGACGAGTCTTGACAGGACAGTGAGCGACCTTCAGGTCGCAGTTATGAAACTTAGAATGCAACCAATAAAGAAGATTTTCAGCAAGTTCCCTCGTTTGGTTAGAGACCTTGCAAGAAAACTAAATAAAAAGGTTCAACTTGTTATCGAAGGTGAAGATACAGAACTTGACCGTTCAATTCTTGATAAACTTGAAGACCCTCTAATTCACCTTATTAGGAACTCTTTAGACCACGGAATTGAACCTCCGGAAGAGAGGATTGCAAAGGGAAAACCGGAGGTAGGCACAATAAGGCTTTTTGCCTATCATGAGGGAGACCACATCGTTGTTGGAATTGAAGATGATGGAAGGGGAATAGACCCTGAGAAAATTAAGAAGAAAGCTGTTGAAAGGGGACTAATTACCCCTGAACAGGCAGCTCAGATGAGCGATAAGGAAGCTTACGAGCTTATATTCCTTCCTGGATTTTCCACTGCTGAGAAAGTTAGCGATGTTTCAGGACGTGGTGTTGGAATGGATGTTGTTGCAAGTACGATACATTCTCTAAGAGGTTCAATAGAGATTGATAGTAAGTTAGAAAAAGGAACTAGAATAGTCCTAAAACTACCATTAACTGTAGCTATCATAAGAACCTTAATGCTTGGTTGTAAAGGACAGGTCTATGCCGTTCCTCTCCACTCCGTTGTGGAAATAGTAAGGTACAACGAAAACTTGGTAAAGGACGTAGGAAATTTCAGAAGCTTTATGCTGCGTGATGAGGTTTTACCACTCTTCTCCTTAAACGAGTTACTTGAAGTTCCTGACGATGATGAAAAGTCGTTCGTTGCAATTGTAAAAGTAGCAGAGAAATTAATAGCCATTTCAATATCAAAGCTTTTTGGAGAGGAAGAAATAGTTATCAAGTCCCTCGGAGAGCTCTTAGCCGATATTCCAGGAATTGCAGGTGCTACGATAGCTGGAGATGGAAAGGTTGTTCTCATACTGGACCTAAACTCTCTCGTTTCAGATTACAAGGCCAAGCTTTTAGGAGTAAAGAATGGCTGAAGATAAAGAGTTGAAAATATTGGGAGTAGAGGAATTAATAGGAGAAACTCATGAAAAGGAAGTCCAAGTAATTGCTTTTAAATTGAACAAGGAATTGGTGGGCGTACCTATCGAACAGATTATTGAAATTACGATTAATAGAGATATAACTCCAGTTCCTAAAGCTCCTTCCTTCGTTATAGGCGTTATGAATTTAAGGGGTAAGATTGTTCCAGTTATTAATTTAAAGGAGCACCTGCGGATTCCTTATCAAATACCTGAAAACATATATGAGAATAACAAAATAGTTATTTTGGATACTCCAAAGGGAGAAGTTGGAGTTGTCGTTGATGAAATTATAGGGTCTATTAAGTTTCCAGAAGGAGATTTACTTCCAGAACCTATAGGAACAATAGGTATAGATGTTAAATTTATTACCGGTGTAGTTCAACTTGAAGACGAGCTATTAATAATACTTAACGTTGAATCTATTTTTAGTGAGGAGGGATAGATGTTCTGCTCTTGGGAAAAGAGAGAAATTGAAAGATTAAGAAAAGAAATAGAAACGTTAAAAATAGAAAATGCTCAAATTAAAAAAAATTATGAAGAGTGTGAAAAAGAAAGAAAGGAACTTCAAGATGAGGTTAAAAGACTTTCTCAAAGTAACATTGAACTACTTAGAAAAACTGAAGAACTTCAGAAACAGGTAGAAGAAAAAGAGAACGATATCTTCATGTACCAACAAATTCTGGATTCTTTAATGGAGGAGGCAATCTTCCTTGCAACGCCGGAGTTTAAACCGGGAAGAGAAGGAAATGAAATTGTTTATGCAAACAGAAGAGCTTTCGAGATAGTAAACAAGTGGAGGGATGTATTTATTAGTGAATTCGGTATAAATCCTGACAAGCTAATTGGAACGAGCATACACGTTTTCCATAAGGACCCTGAAAGGGTTAAAGAGCTCCTAAAAGAGACAAGGCCTGGAGAACATAAGAAAAATGCTGATATTCCTATCGGTCCTTACGTTATGGCATCGTATCGCCATGCAATAGCGAATAGAGACGGCTCTGTTCGTTACTACATGGCAACCTGGAAAGATGCTACTGCAGATAGGGAGGTAAAGGAGCAGCTTGAAAAGGCCAGAAAAATGTTTCTTCAGAACCTGAAGGCAACTAAGCAATCTCTCGTTAACAACTTAGAAACGATTGTATCAATTTCTCTTGCAATTAAAGAATTGAGAGATGTTATCAAACTTTCTAAAAAGCAGATGTCTTCGACTGAGGAGATAGAGGAAACTGTAAATAAGTTGATAGAAGTTTCCAATAGATTAATGGAAAACTATAAATTTGTTCTTTCAAAACTTGAGGAAGCTGAAAAGAAAACCTTTGAGTCTATAGACCAAATGGAATATATAAGAAGTATAACCAAACAGATGGAAGAGGTTGTTAAGGCTCTGCAGTCTCAAACGGAGCAAATAGATAGGGTTGTTGAAGTTATAACGTCGATTACTGAGCAGACAAACTTACTTGCACTGAATGCAGCAATAGAGGCCGCAAGGGCAGGAGAAGCTGGTAGGGGATTTGCAGTTGTTGCTGATGAGGTTAGGAAGTTAGCTGAGAGAACTAATAAATCTGCTATTGAAATTAGAGAAGTTGTAAAGAATATGAGAGAACAAATGTCAAAAACCGCAGAGATAACCCATAAGAGCGTTAAAGCTGTTGATGAAGGAATGAGCATCTTTAAGGATAACCAAGAGACGTACAAATCTCTTAAAATGTCTTCTGAAAGTGTGTTAGGTGTAATAAATGACCTTTCCAAAATAGTTTCTGTTCAAAAGAACAACATTGAGGATATTGTTAAAAATATTCACAGAGTTAATGATATTATCTCTGAAGTAAGAAATCACTCAGAAATTGTTATTAAAATTGCAGAGAAAACTGATACAAGTCTACACAAGATTTGGGAGACATTTTACATTGTAAATCTTGGAGATGCTTCCGTTCTGTTTGATAAGCTATCGAAGTTAGGGGAATTTGCAGGAAAGGTTAACGATACAGTCAAGGCTAAATTTATAGATGGAATGAATCCTGATATTTCGCTTCTATCTGAAGTTGATTCTCTTGTAAAAGAGTTAAGTCCACAAAATAAAGAAATTTCAAAGCTCTTAGATAAATATCCTTCAATTGAAAAATACTTTTTAGATGTTGAAGATTCACTTTTTGAAGTAAAACTCCTTTTAAAGGAGCTTTTTGTTGCGATGAACTGTGATAATACTAACGAAATTAAAAATAAGGAGAAAGAGATAGCCAAACTTGTAGATAAGTTGTCATCAAGCGTAATTGGAGCTATATCAGAAATATTAAACACAGTATCAAAAAGTTAAAAGGACTGAATAATGGCTAAGAAAGAGCTCTTACCAAAAATTCTGGAAACAGGAGCCAACGAACTTGAGATAATAGATTTTCGAATGTATGAGGTTCTTGATGATGGCTCCATCTATGAATGGATATTGGGGGTAAACGTAGCTAAGGTTAAGGAAGTTATTTTTAAACCTAAGGATATTATAAAAGCTCCAGGACTTCCTTCGGAAGCTGAAGGATTGGCAAAAATAAGAGGTCAGATGGTTCCAATCATTAATCTGGCAAAATGGATGAAGATTAAGGAACCTCCAAATGCAGGAAAGTATGTAATAGTAATGGAATTTTTGAGAGAGACTGTTGGGGTTATAGTTCATGAAGCAAAGAGAATTAGGAGAATTAGGTGGACGGATATTAAGAGACCACCTAAAAGTATTGACGAGAAGTTAGGAGGAAAAGTAATAGGAGTTGTTGAAATAGAGGATAATAAACTCCTCCTACTTCTTGATTTTGAAGGAATACTTGATGAACTGGGAATGATTAAGATATTTGGAATGGAAACAACTGCTGAGGCGGAGAATATAGAGAGGAAGGGACACTTTAAAATACTGATACTCGATGATAGTCCAGTTGCCAGGAAGATTATAAGGAGAATTCTTGAATCTGATGGACACACTGTTATTGAAGCACAAAATGGAATAGAAGGGTTAAAAATCCTTCACCAGTGGCTTGAGGAGGCTAAAAGGGAAGGAAGAGACATTACAGACTATGTCCAATTGATAATTTCTGATGTCGAAATGCCTGGAATGGATGGATTAACCTTTACAAAGAAAGTTAAGGAAGACCCTGAACTTTCTAAACTACCTGTAATTATTAATACCTCTCTTAGCGATAGGGCTAACGTTGATAAAAGCAAACTTGTTGGAGCAGATGCTCATCTTGTAAAATTTGATGCACCTGATTTACTAAAACTTGTGCATCAATATGCAATTAAGAAGTAAAGGAGGATTTAATGGTTATTCCTGAAGATATTAACATCTTAGTAGTTGATGACATGGCAGCTATGAGGAAAATTTTAAGGACCCTCCTAACCCAGTTGGGATTTAAAAACATAGATGAAGCTGAGGATGGAAAACAGGCTCTGGAGAAATTGAGACAGAATCCAGATAAATACGGTCTTGTTATTACAGATTGGAACATGCCAAATATGACTGGAATAGAGCTTGTTCAGGCGATTAGGAGTGATAAGAGACTAAAACACCTTCCAATTTTGATGGTAACAGCTGAAGCTAAAAAGGAAAACGTCCTTACAGCAATAAAGGCTGGAGTTAACAACTACATTGTTAAACCTTTTACGGCTGAAACACTAAAGGAAAAGATAGAAGCTATCTTTAAATCACTTAAAAAGTAACTAATTCAACGAGTGGAGCCGAAGGATTACCTTTTTAATCCTCTCACTTATCGGCTCCCCTTTTGGGATTTTAATTCTATAGCTTCCAATTTTGTTCACTAAACACGTATCCTCTCTTGAACTTGTAATGAAAACTTCATCTGCATTTAGAACATCCTTCAGTTTAAAAAAACCCTCAACAATGGGTAATCCCATTTCTTTACAGATATCCCTTATAAACTCCCTCCTTGTTCCCCTTAAACAGCCACACATTAAGGAGGGGGTAAAGAGAATACCATCCTTGAAGAAAAATATGTTGGCAAAAGCAGTTTCTGAAACAAAACCCTTTTCGTCGAACAGTAGTGCCTCATCGTAACCAAACCTCTTAGCCTCATCAATAGCAGTGAGGGAGTCCATAATGTCAATCGTTTTGTGCTCAGATAGGATAGAGTAACTTCTCCTTACAGAGTAAACTGGAAAGAGAGAAACAAACTTTCTCTTTTTACAGTCTCTCACCGAGATTTCAAAATTTCCACGTTTATAGAGTGTAAACCTTACAAGCTTTGTGCCATGAGGGGCTCCCTCCACTAAAACTCTATCAAACTCCTCCCTACTTAGTTTTAAAGGAATATCCAAAAAGAAGGAGCTCCTCCTTAACCTGCTGTAGTGGTAATCAATTAAAACAGGTTTCCCACTTTCAACCCTTACAGTTTCAAATATTCCAAATCTCTCCATTACGGTGCGTCAAACCCCGGAATTCTCGGAACCTTTTTAAGTTTGCTTGCCTTGTAGTACCATCCCCAAATTTTTTTGAGAGTATGACCAACAAACGGAAGCGGTAGCATGATAGACCTTTTATCATCCCTGTAAACCAGAGCTCCACTCATCCAGCATGGTCCCATATCCATTAGACAGAGAATGTGGAGGTGGTGAATGTACTCCTCCCTCTTAGGGTCTCCTTTAACCTTATTTTCAAGGTTCCTTGCAACGATTCTTCCCATGACCTCTGCAATGTGTCCCTGTTTTGCCTTCCACTGGGGCCCTTCAAAAGCTGCACTATCGCCAATAGCCCAAACCGTTTCGTTCGTCCCAACAACTGCACACGTTGGCTCTATCTTTACAAATCCGGCTTCGTTCAACGGAAGGTCTGAATTTTTAAAAACAGGATGACCGTCAGTTGCAGGGATGAACATTGTTAAGTCAGTCCTTAAGAAGGAGTCATCCTCAAAGAGAACTCCGTCTGGCTTAAACTCCTTTATTTTCTTTCCAAAGTGCCTCTTAATTCCCAACTTATCGAGCATTCTGTAGGCTCTTTCTGCATTCTTTTCTCCAAGTCTTACTCCGGGCTTTGGCATGGGAGCAAAGAAGTGAAGTTCAAACTTATCCCTAATTCCCTTTTTCTTAAAGTAGCAGTCCAAATTGAAAACAAACTCAAATGCTGGCCCTCCCCTCACTCCGCAAGGGTCCTTGGGATTTCCTCCAAAACCCGCAGCAATTATTCCTCCTCCCCTCTCAATGAGCTGGTCGATTTTCTCCCTAAGTTTTAATGACTCTTCAGGCCTACCACATATAGAGAGGAAGTTCTCACTCCCCTTGTGTTTGACCTTTGTTCCTCCCAGAGCAATGACTAAGTAGTCGTAGTCCTTAACAGTTCCATCCTCAAGATATACCCTCTTCTCTGCCGTTGAAATTCTCTCAACCTTCCCAATGGTCAGCTTAAACCCGTTAACTTTTGCTATTTCCTCAAGGGGAAGTGTTACATCCTCCCATTCGTACTCGTGGGTTGGAATCCATATTGAAATAGGATATATGTAAAGGTAGTCCCTGTCGGAAATGAGCTCTACATCAAAACACTTGTGGCATAGTGCAAAAGCTGCCTCAACTCCCCCTATTCCTCCCCCTAATACCAAAACTTTTGGAGCTCCCATTTCTCCTCCATTAATTGCATTTCAAGAATTAAATTATATCCAAATTTATTTGTTTAATCGATACTGTGCATGTTTCTCAAGGGCATACTTTATCCTGTTGAGTTGATTGAACTTTTTTTTCTTGATTTCACTTATTGCCCCTTTCGTTATCTCCCTTAGCTGAAGGGAAGAGAGTCTGTTCCAATCAATCTCCCCTTCCCTTTTGCAGTTTTCACAGACGACTCCCCCTTCCTCAAAGGAAAATCCGGAAATTCCCTTAGAGCCACACCTAACACAGCTGAAGAGCCTTGGGAATATTCCCTCAATGTAGAGGAACTTTGACAGGAAAGCCACGTAGGAGAGCTCAAAATAATTATTTAAACGTAAGTAAGTTCTTATTAAGTTAAAAAGCTTTTTACTTGGCTGTAACTCGTAAGGGTAGATTAGCTTTGAGATTTTGGACCTATAAATCAATTCATCGAAGGTCTTTGGGAAGTTTTCCTCTATTAGCTTTGCCCCTTTCAACTCCCACCTATCTTCCTTTTGAAGTAATTCAAACTCGCTTACAGAGAAGGGTTCATACTTCAACGGAAACTGTGAATTATCGAGCTTAAAGACAAGATTAACCCTACCCAACCTATCCGTATAGAGGGATACGTATCTCAACCTATCTCCTAAGTTTTTACTCCTTAGAACAATTCCCTTTACCTTCATTAAACGTTAAACCTAAAGTAAATTATGTCCCCATCCTGAACTTCGTAATCTTTTCCTTCAAGCCTCATAAGCCCCTTCTCTCTGCAGGCCTGAAGTGAACCCTCTCTGATTAAATCCTCGTACTTTATGACCTCAGCTCGGATAAATCCTCTCTCAATGTCTGAATGAATCTTTCCGGCCGCCTGAGGTGCCTTTGTTCCCTTTCTTACCGTCCAGGCCTTAACCTCTGGCTCTCCTGCCGTGAAAAAGGTTATAAGGTTGAGGAGTTTGTATCCTTCCCTTATAACTGAGTTAAGTCCAGGCTCCTCCAATCCAAGTTCCTTGAGGAATTCCTCCTTCTCCTCTGGAGGGAGCTCTGAGAGTTCCGCCTCAATCTTTGCGCAAATTTTCACGACGGGAGCTTTCTCCTTCTCCGCAAGCTCCCTAACCGATTTAACCAGGTCGTTGTCCTCAAATAGCCCTTCCTCATCAACATTTGCAATGTACATAACGGGCTTTGCAGTTAAGAGCTGAAGTTCTTTAACAACTCTTTTTTCTCCGTCACTCAGTTCGCTTAGGAAAGGATTTATTCTCTTGCCGTTTTCTAAGATGCTTTTTAGTTTCTCGAGGGCTTCTACCTCTGCCCTTGCCCTTTTATCGCCGCTCTTTGCCTGCTTTAAAACCCTCTGGAGCCTCTTTTCTACACTCTCTAAATCCTTAAAAATCAGCTCAAGGTTTATCGTCTCAATATCCCTTAAAGGGTTAACTTTTCCATCAACATGAACGACATTTTCATCCTGGAAGCACCTAACGACGTGAGCAATAGCATCAACATTTCTAATGTTTGCAAGGAATTGATTTCCCAACCCTTCCCCTTTGCTTGCTCCTCTAACAAGGCCCGCTATATCAACAAACTCAATCGTTGTAGGAGTAATCTTTTTAGGTTTCACCAATTCAGCTATTCTGTAGAGCCTCTCATCTGGAACCTCAACAACTCCAACGTTGGGTTCAATCGTACAGAAAGGATAGTTTGCCGCTTCAGCCTTCATTGTATTCGTTAAAGCATTAAAAAGGGTTGACTTTCCTACGTTTGGTAGCCCAACAATTCCACAGTTAAATCCCATTTCTCAGCTCCTCCAATTTTGTCCAGTTCAAATTTAGTATTTTTACTGAAAATTTGCTTATAATTCTAAAAGTTAAATGAATGAACTGTAGGAGTTTCCTTTGATAGTTGAACTTTTGGAAAGGATAGGAAGAGGTGTTATCTTCTTCCTGGAGTTTTGGGGAGGGTGGTTTCTACTATCCGTCAAATCCCTATCGATTGCCTTTAAACCTCCCTTCAGGATTGAGAGGTACATATACTACTTGGCTGACATTGGAGCTAACTCATTTCCCGTTATAGCTATTACCTCATTGTTTACAGGAGGAGTTATTGCACTTGAAACCTACTCTGCCTTTCATCGATTTAACGCTGAATACATGATTGGGGCCGTTGTTGCGATTGCAATGGCAAGGGAGTTGGGGCCGGTTTTATCCTCCCTCTTAGTTACTGCCCGTTCAGGTTCTGCAATGGCCGCAGAGATTGGAACTATGAGGGTAACTGAACAGATAGATGCACTTGAGATGATGGCTGTAAATCCGATTAAGTATCTAATATCCCCAAGAGTTTATACGACAATTATTTCAACTGTTGTACTAACCCTCTTTTCAGACATTATAGGCTACATAGGTGGATACATAGTAAGCGTTTATCTTTTTGGTGTAAATAAAACACTCTACCTCAGGTATACTCAGAACCTAACTGAAATGGACGACGTTTACCACGGTCTTATAAAGGCAGCAGTTTTTGGCTTTTTACTTTCAACGATAAGCTGTTTTTACGGATACTACACAAGAGGTGGAGCAAAGGGAGTGGGAGAATCCACTACAAAGGCCGTAGTTAGTTCATCAATGGCCATTCTCATTTTTGACTACCTGATTACCTACATTTTGAGGTTGTTCAACCTATGAAAGAGGCAATAGTAGTTCGGAACTTAAGAAAGAATTTTGGGGAGAAGGTTGTTCATGACGGAGTAAGTTTCACAGTTTACGATGGTGAAGCCTTTGTGATAATGGGGCCTTCTGGGACGGGAAAGAGTGTTCTTCTTAAACAGATAGCAAAGCTTATTGAACCTGACGAGGGAGAAATTTCTGTTTATGGAATGGATGTTCTAAAACTAAAGAATGAGGAACTTGAAAAGTTCAGAGAAACACTCACGTACGTCTTTCAGAGTGGAGCTCTCTTTGACTCATACCCTGTCTGGTACAACGTTGCCTTCTACCTGATAGAGAAGAAGGGAGTTAAGAAAAAGATAGCAAGGGAAAAGGCAAGTTACTACCTATCCCTCTTGGGACTTTCCGGAACGGAAGACCTTTATCCTTCGGAACTCTCAGGTGGTATGAGAAAGAGGGTTGCCGTTGCGAGAGCCCTCTGTATGAATCCAAAGTGTATCCTTTTTGACGAGCCGACAAGCGGTTTGGATCCTGTTATGACGGCAATCCTTGACAGATTAGTTTTAAGGCTAAAGAGGGAGTTCAGCAAAACCTGTGTTGTTGTAAGCCACGATGTTACGAGTGCCTTTAGAATTGCAGATAGAATCGCAATTCTATTTAACGGAAAAATTGTTGAGATTGGAACGCCGGATGAAATTAAAAGAAGTGAAAATCCTGTTGTTAAGCAGTTTATAAATGGAGAACCCGAAGGACCTATAACTGCTGTTTTGGAGAGAAAAAATGGGTAGGTTAACTTTAGAGGCAAAGGTAGGAGCCTTTGTAGTTGCGGGATTGGTAGGGCTTGGAATAATAGCAACAACGATAGAACCGTTAAAGTTTCAAAGGGGAAAGTATCACGAGGAGTACACTATTTACTTTGAAAATGCAGCAGGTCTTGAAAAGGATGCTCCGGTTAGGGTTGCAGGTGTTACAGTTGGAAAGGTTTTGTCCGTTGATGTTGTTGATGGAAAGGCAAAAGTAAAAATCCTCCTCTTTAAGCCTGTTAATCTCTATAAAAATGCCGTTGCAAAGATTGAGACAATGGGACTTATGGGAGAGAAGTACGTTGAAATATCCCCGGGAAATCCACCGGCTCCTCTATTAAAGCCAAACTCCGTTATTCAAAACACTCAGATTCCCTCTTCGATGGACGAAGTGATGACCTCTTTAAACGAACTCCTAACGAAGTTTAACCAGGCAGTCACAACTCCAGATGGAAGAAACAGAATGGCAATAATAATGGACAAGGTTTCCCAGCTTACAAGCAGCGTAAACAGAGCAGTTGTAAATTTAAACTCCGTTGTTGAGGAAAACAAGAAAACAATAAAGCAGGTTCTTGAGAATGCCCTTTCCCTTTCCGAAATGCTGAAGGAGGACCTCCCTCAGGTTCTCGAAAATGTAAATACCCTCACATCACAGCTTTCACAGATGACTCTCGAGAATAGAGAGGATATTAGGAAAATTGTTGTTAACCTGAAGGAAGCATCTGAAAAAGCGCCGCAAATTGCCCAAAATCTTGACAACTTAACTGAAAGGCTGAATCAGATTCTCAACGAAGAAAACACTCGGGAGATTCAAACCACTTTAGAAAATATAGAGAAAACAACGGCAGAGCTTAAGGAGATTCTTGCCAAGGTTAACGAAGGAAACGGAACCATTGGAAAGCTCTTTAACGATGAAAAGCTCTACCAAAATCTAACGAAGACTACAGAGACACTTGGAAAACTTGCAAGTAAAGTGGAGAATACAAAGACTTACATAGGATTTAGAGGAGATGTTAACACAAGAACGGGAGAAGGAAGGGGAGCTTTCACCTTCCAAATTGTTCCCTCGAATGACCACTATTACTTGCTTGAGGTTGTTGGAGACTCTCAGGGTAAGGTTGAGAGAAAGAAGTACTACATCTCATCAGGTTCTTCTCCCCACTGGCAGGAGGAAATCGAAACAAACTACAGAACTGAATTTACCCTCCAGTATGCAAGGGTCTTTGACGATAAGTGGCTCCACGAGGGAGGAAAGTTTGTCTTAAGGGGAGGATTAAAGGAAAGCACAGGAGGGTTTGGTTTAGATTACATCTACAATCCAAAGTTAATCTTTACATCAGATATCTGGGACACGGGAAGGAAGGACTCTGACGGCGACGACATTCCCCCTCACCTTAGAGTTGGAGTTAGGTACTTCTTGAAGAAGAATTGGTTCGTATACGGAGGAGGGGATGAGCTCCTCTACCACAAGTGGAGAGGGGCATTCTTAGGCTTGGGAGTTCTCTTTGGAGATGAAGATATTAAGTACCTTTTAGGTTCTATGCCCGGAGGTATAAAGTGATTGCAGTTGTTGACTACGAGATGGGAAACTTGAGGAGTGTGAGCAAGGCCTTAGAACACATTGGAGCTACGGTAAAAGTAACATCAAATCCAGGGGATTTGAAAGATGCAAGAGGAATAGTTTTACCGGGCGTTGGCGCCTTTAGAGATGCTGTTAGTAATTTGAAAAAACTTTGCCTTTGGGAACCAATTGTTGAAGAAATTAGAAATGGAAAACCTTTCTTAGGAATATGTCTTGGGCTTCAACTCCTCTTTGAAAAGAGTTACGAGTTCGGAGAGACAGAGGGTTTGGGAATCATTAAGGGTGAAGTTGTAAGGTTTGAACTACCAAAGGACTACAAGATTCCCCACATGGGTTGGAACCAGATATACAAAAAAAAGGAGTCAAAACTTTTGGAAGGAATTAGAGAGGGGGAATTTTTCTACTTTGTTCACTCCTACTACGTAAAACCTTCGAGCAAAAGTGTTGTTTTGACAGAAACGGACTACGGAATCTACTTTACATCGTCAATTGAATTTGAGAACGTATTTGCCACTCAGTTTCACCCTGAAAAGAGCCAAAAGGTAGGACTTAAACTTTTGGAGAACTTTTTAAACTTCTGTAAAAAGTTAGATTAATTTAACTAACTTCTTAAGTTTCTGGAGCTCCTCTTCAGTTAGGTGCCTGTACTCTCCTACGGGGAGCTCTCCAAGTTCTAAATTTCCGAATCTTATCCTCTTTAAATACTTAACGGGATGACCTATTGCAGAAAACATCCTCTTTACCTGGTGATACTTTCCTTCCTTTATCGTTATCTTCAACTCTGAGCTTTCCTCTCCAGAACGTAAAATTTCTACTTCGGCCGGTTTAGTTTTAAAGTCCTTGAGCTGAACTCCCTTCCTTAAGGGTTCTATGTCTTCCTCTCTTACTTTCCCTTCAACTACAACGTAGTAAGTTTTGGGTACCTTCCACTTAGGATGGGTCAACCTGTGGGCAAGTTCACCGTCAGAGGTTATGAGAAGGAGTCCTTCTGCATCTTTGTCCAACCTCCCCACTGGAAAGAGCCTTTCAAATTTTGGGATGTCAGAAACGAGCTCCATAACTGTAAGTTCCCTATCCTTTGTTGAAGTTATGTATCCGGCTGGTTTGTTAAGGATTAGGTAGTAATTCTCCTCGTAGGTAACAGGTTCTCCGTTAACTGTTACCTCATCCACTTCAGGGTTAACTTGAAAAGAAGGCTCTTTTACGATTTCTCCGTTAACCTCTACTCTTTCCTTTTTAATTAGCCTCTTTACTTCAGAGCGACTCCCAAATCCTGACAGGGATAGTAGCTTATCCAACCTCAAGTTTTTCCCTCATAACAATTACTTTAACGCTCAACCAGTATGTAATAAAGAAAATAGTGAAGTTTATAAAAACAGAAAGTATCTGAAAAAGTTTAACTTTTGAGATAAATTTCGAAATTTGAATCTCAATAAAACTTGACAGAACTATAAATGTTATAAATTGAATAATCCAGGCAAGAATTATCCTTTTATCCTCTGACCTAATTCCAAAAATAACTTCTATTGATTTTTTAAATCCAAAAAATAGAACAAAAATGGTTAAAAATATCAAGAATCCTAGAATAATAGTGGGAGTTATGTGTAAAAGCTTAACGCCAGCATACATTATTAGTGAATTTATAAGTCCTAAGATTAAATAGAAAAATAGGTAAAAGGCAGCGCCTTGAAAGTATTTAACCATTTCTCTCCTCTATGAATTTCTCGACTGCAAACTTGTAGGTAAAGAACAGGAGTAGGATATCCAAGTTGAGGTAAACAAAAATTGCAAATGAAGGAATTTTTATGAACGAGAAAATAAGGAAAAAGAGGAGAAAGGATGTAACTATGAAGGGTATAAAGTGAAAAAGCCAAGCTTTCGTTATAAGTTTATCGTCATCAACCAAATAGTACTTCTTTATTAAATAACGGAATGAGAAAAAAAGTCCAACAATCATTATAAGAGCTTCTAAAAACGTACCGATAAGGGGAGATAGTTTAAATCTCACAAAGAGCCATGTTACTAAGCTGTTAAACATGTAGAGGAAGATAAAACTGTAAGCGTAGATTAAAAATACTTTAATTTTTCTATTCACACCCCTCTCCTCAGTAAGAGTATCCGAGTCCCCTCAACTGTTCTGGCCTGCTCCTCCAGTCCTCCTTAACCTTTACCCAGAGCCTCAGATAAACCTTCTTGTTTAAAAGCTGCTCAAGTTCCTCTCTTGCGAGCTGCCCTATCTTCTTCAATCTCTGACCACCCTTCCCTATGATAATGGCTTTCTGGGAGTCCTTTTCCACTATTATGTCGGCATCAATAACCAACATGTTGGGATTTCTATCCCCCGGTTGGATATTTACAACCTGAACGGTTGTTGCATGGGGAACTTCCTCTCTTGTTAAAAGCATGATTTTTTCTCTAATTATTTCCGCTATAAACTGCTCTAAGGGCTGGTCTGTCACCATATGTTCTTCATAGTACTTAGGACCCTCTGGAAGGTATTTAACTATTAAATCAAGCAGCCTATCAAGATTTGTTCCCCTCGTTGCAGAAATAGGAACAATGTCGTTAACAAATGGAAACTCCTTGCTTATTCTGTCTATTAGTGGAAGGAGCTCTTCCTTCTTCACCCCGTCTATTTTGTTCAAAACTACAATAACCTTTGAATCCTTTCTCCTTTCCTCACCTATCCTTTCAAGAATTTTCCTATCTGCTTCGGTTAGTCCTTCCCTTGAATCAATTAGAAAAAGAATAACATCCGCATCGGGAATAACGCTGAAGGCTATCTCGTTCATGTATCTGTTGAGCTCAAACTTCTCCTTGTGAATGCCAGGCGTATCCAAAAACACAATTTGAGCATCCTTCATGTGTTTAACGCCAACAATTCTGTGTCTCGTTGTTTGTGGCTTATCTGTAACAATTGCAACCTTTGTTCCAAGTAGGCTGTTTAGCAGAGTCGATTTTCCAACGTTAGGCCTTCCAAGAATTGCCACATAACCGGATTTAAACTTCTTCTCCTCTTCCAACTCTTTCCCTCCAAAATTCCCTCAAGTTCTTCAGGTCAAATTTAATCTGATTTACAAGTTCTTCAACAGAATTAAATTTCCTTTCAGGTCTGAGGAACTTGAAGAACTCAACCTTAACCTTCTGTCCGTAAACTGGAGGTAATTCTTTCTCTGGAATGAAAACTTCAAGTGTTGGATTGCTGTTTTTTAAGGTTGGAGCTCTCCCATAGTTTGAAATTCCGTCAAAAACCCTATTTCCTAAGTAAAGCCTGACGGCATAAACTCCTAAAGGAAGGGGGAGTTCCTTTTGAGTTTCAATATTTACAGTGGGAAATCCTATCTCCCGACCCAATTTTTTTCCCTTTACTACTACCCCCACTGCAAAATAGGGAAATCCTAAAAGTTTGTTGGCTTCTTCTACTTTTCCTTTTCTCAAAAACTCAAGAATCCTGCTTGTACTTATCTTCTCACTATCTTCCTTTACTGTTTCCACCGAAACAACTTCTATTCCCAAGGACTTCCCTATTTCCCTTGCTGTATTGACATCGCCTGCTCTGTTTTTGCCGAACTTCCACTCACTTCCAACTACTAAAACTGAACAGCCCAAATCCTTTAGGAATTTCATGAACTCCTTTGGAGTCAAATTCCTTATCTCTGAAAATGGAACATTTATCAACCTTATATTTAAGCTCTCTGCAATTTTCTCCCTTTCCTCCTCAGAGAAGATTTTCTTCCCAAGACCTCTAATTGATATTACGACAATTTCACTACAAATCCTCTTTGCAGTTTCTATGAGTTTTCTGTGTCCTCTGTGGAAGGATTCAAACTTCCCTACCGTGCAGCATCTCTTTTGCAATTTCAACTGCTGAGCTTGTTCCAATTCTTTCGGCTCCAATCTCTATGAACTTCTCTGCTGTGGGTAAATCCCTTATACCGCCAGCTGCCTTGACTTTTATTTTCCCCTCTGAACATTTAACTAAAAGTTCAACATCACTAATTTGCGCGCCGTAGGGACCGTATCCCGTAGATGTTTTAACAAAGTCCCATCCCGTTTCAATGGCCAGTTTACAGAGAGTTGTTTTTTCCTCTTCCGTTAAGTAGCAACACTCCATAATAAGTTTCAGTACTTTGTTTGGCAGATTGTTTCTTATCTCCAAAAGTTCGTCTTCAACCTTTTTCCAGTTCCACGCTTTAACAGCCCCAACGTCAACGACTACATCCAACTCTCCGGCACCTTCCTCCGCCGAAAAAATGGCCTCTGCAACTTTAAGTTGAGTCGGAACAGTTGAAAGGGGAAATGCCACAACGGAGCAGACTTTTTCCTCTGGAAGGACTATCCTTGCAGTTTTTATATGTTTAGGAAAGACGCACAGAGTTGCAAAGCCGTACTTTTTGGTCTCCTCAGCTGCCCTTAAAACCTCCTCATCTGTAGTAGTGGCTTTTAAAATGGAATAATCAATTTTAGAAAGAATATCCATCTCTCCCTCTGTATTAGTTTTCAAGCCTAAAATTTATTATAACATTGATTGTTTCCTCCCTTTTTGAAGGGGGTTTTGGAAAGGGAGATGCCCTCTTAACGGTTTTTACTGCAGCTCTGTCTAAGTGGATGTAACCGGAGCTCTCCAAAATCTTGAACTTCTTCAATTGGCCATTTTTACCTATCGTAATTTGAATTTTAACCTTTCCCTCTTCCTCGTTTAATCGAGCAATGTAAGGGTAATACTTGTGTTTTTCAATTCTCTTTAAAACTTCCTTTAAATAATTTTGCTTTAAATAATTTTGATTCTGATTTTCATTCTTTAAAAGGGTATCATTAATTCCTCTCCTACTATTTTCTGAAAGAGCTTCTAAATCTTTAGACAAACTAATGTTCATTGGTTCTTCATTAGTTCTATTTTGATATCGATATCCAACTACATTTTTAATAAAACTTTTTTTGCAGATTTGAATTTTTTTACTTTGTTGTTCTTTTTGCAGTTTTTCAATTGGATTAAATTTAACCAATTTTGTACTTACTTTATCTAAGTTCTTAATTACTTTGTCTTTTACCGGTGCCGATTTTATTTTTTTAGGTCTTATTTTAGGTCTCTTGAAATGCACTTTTTTATTCTTCTTTGTCATTTTTCTTCTTCGAGTTTTCTTAAAATGTTTCTTTATCTTCTCAACTTTTCTCTCACTTTTCTTTGGTTTGTTGTAATTTAGTGGAATAACATTTAAACGTAAATGAGACTCCTTTTTCACCGGAGAGGAGAGATTAATTTTCCTCATAGACATACCGTACAGAAGTAGACTGTGAATAAAGAGAGAAACAATAACGCCAATAACTACTAATCTATTTTTCATCTTCAGTTCTTTCAACTGCAACGAAGTAGTTTAAATTTAAACTTTTTAATTTATCAACAAGATTTAATACATTTTTGAAAGCAGTTTCCTTATCTGCCTTTATAATGAAGGTTGTTTTCGGATTATAGTTTTTCAATAAATCACTCAATTGATTGTAATTAACTTCCTTTCCATCCAAAAAGATTTTGCCATTTTTGGTGATTGTAATAAAAACAGTTTTTTCCTGTTCAATAGTTTCACAATTTTTCATAGAGGGAGGATTAACTTCAACTACGTTTGTTTGAGAATAATTTGTGATTAGCATAAAGTACACCAGTAAAAGCAGTGATATGTCTATTAAAGAAGTAATGGGACTTTTAGGCTTCCTTATTTTTCTCATTAAGGTTTACCTTCTTTAAAGTTTCTCTACAGTGATTAAGAAATTCTTCAAGCTCTAATTCAACTTTATTTATTAGCCATTGAACAACCTCCTGAAATGAAACGGCAAATATTGATACTGTAAGGCCTACCGCTGTTGTTAGCAATGCCTCCCACATACCGGCCGATAGAGCCGAAACATTCACCTTCCCCCCCATGGCCTCAATAGCCATGAAGGACTTAATCAGACCTAAGACGGTTCCGAGTAAACCCAACATAGGGCTAACTTCAGCTGTAAAGGGAAAAATTTCAGTGTACTTGTAGAGTGAACTTTCCTCCCTTTTCCTGTAGTTTTCCAAAATATCATCAATATTTTTTCCTTCAGTCTCCTGGTCAAATTCAATAAAACAGTTATTAGAGGACTTAAGTTTTTTGAATTTTCTCACTTTTATCAGTAAAAAGAGGAGCCTTTCTATAAAAAAAGCAGTTACCAAGAAAGAGAGAAGCAAAATGATGTATACTATTACTCCTCCTTTTTGAAGTATTGAAAATTCAGGGATCATACTTCCTCCAAGCCTTTTATAATTACCGTAGGAATGCCATTAATTTCCAAAATATCAGCCTTTATCCTAAAAAGTTCCTTTAAAAGTTTAGGAGTTAATATCTCTCTACCTCCGTAAGAGATTAAAAGTCCATTCTTTACAGCCAAAAATTTATCTGAAACTCTTAGGGCAATATTGATATCGTGGAGAACACCAACTGTAACTATATCTCTCTTCTTAGTCCAGTTTTTTACAAGCTCCATAATCTCTATTTGGTTGTATATGTCTAAGTTGTTTGTGGGCTCGTCTAAAAGGAGAACGTTAGGTTCTTGAACGAGAGCTCTTGCAATCCAGACTTTCTGGAGCTCTCCTCCACTTATCGAGTTTAGGCTTTTAAAAGCAATTTCCTCCAACTTAAAGGCTTCAATAATTTCTTCAACCTTCTCAATGTCCTCTCTACTCTCTGAAAACCTCATGTAAGGTTTTCTACTGATTAATAGAGCATCAAAGACAGAAATCTGCGACCTTACAAGCTCTTGGGGGGAGTAAGAAACCTCTTTAGCGAATTCATTTGGACTGTAGGAACTAACATCTTTAAAGTTTATAAGAATTGTACCGTTGCTTGGCTTTAACAACCTTGCTATACACTTCAAAATAGTTGATTTTCCAGAACCGTTTGGGCCAATGATAGAGAGAAACTCTCCAGAACTAACCTGAAAACTGATATCCTTAACTATCAGCTTACTATCCCTGTATGAAAAACTCAAATTATCTACACTAAGATAACTAATAGCGCCTCCCCTCCAGTTTAATCAGTAGATACAGAAAGATTGGAACCCCTAAAAAGGATGTAACGATACTTACGGGAACTACCGTAGGAGACAGAACAACTCTTGATAGGATGTCTGATAACACCAAAAGTACTGCCCCCACGAGGGAGGATGTAAAGATCAACTGACCGTGTTCATTACCAGAAATCAGACGGGCTAAGTGGGGAGAGATAAGGCCTAAAAAGGGTATTATTCCAACAGCTGAAACTGAAAATGCTGTTAAAAGAGAGGCTAAAGTTAAGCCTAATAACCTAACTATTTCAACATTTATACCTAATGATTTACTTACTTCCTCTCCTAAATAGAAGGCATTGAAATCCCACCTTTTTAGCAAAACAAAGAGGAAAATTGGTACGAAAAATAAGAACTGTAGAATAATAGTGTCCCAGTTTCCCCTGTTTACATCTCCAAAACTCCAGTAGACAATTTCTGAAAGCTGGATTTCATTTGAAAGGTACTTAAGAAACATAGTTGCAGAAGTTAAAAGCATGTTAATTGCTATACCTGAAAGAACAATGGCCTCTGCACTTAGTCTTTTTATGTAGGAGAGAAAAAGTATGAAAACTGCTGTCAAAAGTGAACCTACAAAGGCAGAAAAGGTTACAACAAAAGGGAGTTTAAGGGGTAGGAAGAGTATTGCAAAGGCTGCTCCGAACATTGCTCCGTGTGAAATACCTAAGGTTATTGGACTTGCCATAGGATTTCGGAGAGTGGACTGAAGTAAAACACCTGCTAAGGAGAGACTTGCACCAACTAAGATGGAGGTGAAGAGCCTGGGAATTCTGATATCCCATAGGAGAGCTCCAACCTCTCCCTTTGGAGATACTAAATTTCTCAACAGTTCATTTAAAGTTACATTGAACTGTCCCCAAAATATTGAAAGGAGAGAAACAAAAATTAATAAGACAAGTAAAGTAGCTATTAGAAAATAATTGTACTTCTTCCTCGTCATATAAGATATCGAATGCTTTTCCCTTAAAACTCTAATCTCTGAAAGCCTTCCTTCCAATTTTCCCTAAGTTCCTTAAACAGTGGTTTTCCTACCAAGAACTTGGTTATCTCGTTTGTTTTATCGGCTATATTGATATCTTTAAACTCATCCGGTCTTAAAACCTTTCCAATGTAGTAAGCATCAGCCAAAGCAGTACCTATATTGGTAGCGTAGAAGTTATAGGGAAGAAGACCGTAAACGTTCCCTGTTTTAAACGCCTTGAGTGAATTGTAAAAAGATTTGTGCCTTTTGTAGTCCTCTTTAATAATGTTCAGTCCTCCTACATCTATGAAAATAAAGTCCGGATTCCACGATAGGAGCTGTTCTTTTGTTACAACAAGGTAACCCTTGAGACCTGTGGATGAAGCTACATTTTTCAAGTTTAGAAACTTGAATGGTGGATAGTCAGCAACAGTGCTTTCTATAACGTGAGTTCCCTTTGCACTTACTCCACCGACGTAAACGGTATACTTAATTGGTTTTCTGCTTCTCTGTCTTAAATCGTTCTCTATTTGTAGGATAAACTTCTCTATTTCCTCTTCCCTCCTTTCCTTTCCAAGTACCTTTGCAGCTATACGGAGGGATTTAAAAACTGCTTTTTCATCAAAAGTTGCAAGTTTCCCGTAGGAAAGAACAACAACGGGAATGCCCGTCTTCTTCTGTAACTCGTCTGCCGTTGAGCGGCTTACATAGGTGATAAAAATAACGTCAGGCTTTAATTTTAATAAAGCCTCATAGTTTGGCAGCCTTCCGGGCCCTCCCTCTCCTATAGATGGAAGTTTTAATAATTCTGTGTGGGCAAGAATGTAGGGCTTCCCTTTCATGTGTCTTCTTTCAAAGTTCTCTATTCCAACTACTCTATCTGTTGCCTCCAAATAGGTAATGAGCCTTAGAGCTCCCGGCCCACAGCAGACAATCCTTTCAACTTTTTCAGGAACTGTAACCCTTCTTCCATCGTAATCAACAATAACTCTGCCCTTGTTTTTGCCTGAATAGGAACATCCGAAAGATAAGACCAATAGACATAAAAACAGGAACTTTAAAAACTTCATATTAAAACTCCTTCGTTACTCTGAATGTGAAGCACCTTTCAGTGATTGGAGAATCTATCCTCTCGTAGGCTTTTCTATCAAAAATGTTTTCAACCAAAAAGTCAAATTGAAAGCCTTTAAACAGGTAGTTAACTGCAAGGTCGTAGGTTGTATAACCTCCCAAAGTATCAATTGTTTGGAGGGGAGCTCCTCCGGTTGGCCTCTTCCCAACGTAGTGAACAGAAGGAGTAATGTAGAGATTTTCAAAGGGAATAAGTGTCAAATAACCGTCAAACTTCCACTTTGGAACGTTTGGAAGCCTCTTAGAATCTGTTAACAACCTATCACCAGATTTCCTCGTATTTTCATAGGTTACAGAAAACCTTAAATTTGCAAACTCTGTTACTGCTTTTCTCCCCTCAAAGTTTAATCCATAGAGTTTTACAGAATCTACATTGTAGGTAGGAGCATGGTTTGTTGGATACTTGGCAATGTAGTCGTTAATGTAGGAATAAAATCCTTTCAATTTGAGGGAAAATCCCTTCATTTTGTACTTTGTTCCTAATTCAATACCGTAACCGGTTTCGGGCTTAAGTTTTCCAAGGGCCTCTTGCCATTTCTTCTTATCTACCTGTCCATTAACTACAAATCTTTCCTTTAAAGAAGGTGTCCCCAATATAACCTGCCTTGCCCTTGCACTTAAGCTGTAGTTACTGAGCCACCTAAAGTAGTCCATTATTGTCGGTGGAGTAAATATTGTTCCAACAGATGCATAGGAGGAAAAGGTTTCCGATGGTGAAAATGTTAGAGTTTCTGAAAGGCTGAAGTGATGTCTATCAGAACTATAACCTAACTTTTCCAACTTACCGTTTGGAAGGTGTCTGTTACTTGAACCGTAGAAGTTGAACCAATCAAACCTCACTCCCGTTGTAGAGCTAAAGGTTTCTCCTAATGGCCTCTTTAACTCCCCAAATAGGGCATACATGTTGTTGTGGACCCTGACGTACTCGTTGAGCCAGATTAATGACCCCTGTTTTAGGAAGGGAACTAAAAAGTGAACCCTTGATTTTGGCCTTCTAAATTCAAAACCTAACTTCAGTTTCCCCAGTGCAGGAATACTCTGATTCCACTTCAATTTTAAACCCGGGAAGTAAACGTTGGTGTGGTCCATGTTGTACTTTAATTTGTAGGGTAATCTTTTATAACCGTCCTTTGACTTTACGTAGTAGGTTTCAGGATAGTCCTTTCTCTCCTGTTCGTTGTAGTAAATGTTAAAGTCAAGGGACTTATAGTTTAAATTAGTGTTGTAGTAATCGTTAAAGTATTCAAAATAACTTCCCGGCTCATACTTCCACTTCTCGTAAATGTTGAACTTCATATCCTTATCGAAAGGATACTTTTCCTTCTTGTAGTTATGGAAAACCAGTGAGCTAACCTTAAGGTCGTTGAACTGAAAAGTTGGTAATAAGCTAAAGTCGTAGTTCTTTATGTGCTGATGGTCAAGCTGAGTATCGGTTTCTAAAAATCTCCCAGTGGAGATTAAACCAAAGTTCTTCGTTCCTGCATTTAATAGAAAGGACTCTTGGTGTTCGTTAAATTTACCACCTTCTACCGATATCTTTCCCCTTAATCCTTCCTTTGGCTTTTCCGTTATCAGGTTAATCACACCTCCCGATTGGTAGCCGTACTCTGCAGAGAACGGTCCTTCCACAAGCTTTACAGATTTTATATTCTCGTAAGGAATCGTATCCCATTCAAATCCCCTCGTATGGTAGGTTCCTCGGTTTGCAAGAGGAACACCGTTAATCATGATTCTGTACTTTTCATCGTCCAATCCCTTTATGAAGACCTTCTTTCCAAACTGAGAATTTTGAAAAATAACTCCGGGTGTGTCCTTAAAGAGGTCAACTACAGAAGTAACTCTCCTTATAGGATAAACTGCTCCTGCCTCTACTGTATGCTCTGTTGGACTTACCGGGGTAGCTTTAACCGTAATTGTTGGGGTGGAATCAGCCCTTGCCTGTAAGAAACTCTGAATTAGTAGGAATATGGTTGCTAAGAACAAAACTTTTTTATTCATTAACATCCTCCTAATTAAGAGTTGTTATGAAATATTTTAGAGAAAATCTTAATTAGAAGTCAACAATTGAGAAAATTAATAATTAGCTAAATAGATTCTTTCGGCTTAGCTTTTAATACACAAATTAAAGGAGGAAACTATGAGGCTGAATAAGTTTTTAGCATACGCCGGGTTTGGAGCAAGGAGAAAGGTTGAGGAGATAATCAAGCAGGGGAGAGTAGAAGTAAACAGAGAGGTTGTTACAAATCCTGCATTTGAGGTTGACCCTAAAAAGGACGTTGTTAAGGTTGATGGAGAAAGGGTCAGACTTCCTAAGAAATTTGTATACATCGTCTTTAATAAACCTCAGGGAGTTTTAACCGCAATGGAGAGAGCTCCCGGAGATAGAAGACCGATTGTTGCAGACTTTTTCAGGAAGTACCCCGTTCGCCTCTTTCCCGTGGGAAGGTTGGACTACAACACCGAAGGCCTTCTCATAATGACAAACGATGGAGAACTTGCAGATAGACTTGCCCATCCAAGGTATCACGTTCCAAAAACTTACATTGCAAAGGTTAAGGGTAGAGTTAAGCCGTCAGAAATTGACAGGATGAGGAAGGGAGCTCTCTTGGTTGACGATAAGGGAAACAGGTTTTTCATAAAACCAATCGACGTTAAACTTCTCCACCCATCAAAGACGGGTAGAAATACTTACGTTCAAATAACAATAGACCAGGGAAAAAATAGAGTTGTAAGGAGATTTTTCGATAGGTTTGACCACGGAGTTTTAAAATTAAAGAGAGTTGCAGTTGGACCGATAAAGTTGGGGGATTTACCGAAAGGTGCATACAGAGAGTTAACTCCTGAGGAAGTTAAAAAGCTCAAAAAAGCTGCTGGTTTGGAAAATTAGGTTTTTTTGGAACTTTATATCATCTGCGGGTGGGAAGACCCCCACATCAAAAGGAGGAGATGAAAGCCCGCAGGTGCGTAAGCATCATTAAGACTAATTGGGTTTGAGAGAGTAATGAAAATAAGAATCTACAGAACGGGATAGCGAAGGTATCCCTGGGGTATGTGGCGGAATGAACCCGCCACGAGGGATAAGGGTAGGGAAAAGCAGTCAAACTCCCTCAGGAGCTCCGTCCGTCAGGTAGTTCACGATACTGTTCTTTTTTGGTATCTCTTCCTATCGTTTGGGTTCAAGAATTTCTTTCTTATCCTGATTGACAGCGGAGTTACCTCTACAAGCTCATCCTCCTCAATCCACTCTAAAGCTCTCTCTAAGCTCATCTCAACTGGGGGAGCCAACTTAACATTTTCATCACTTCCTGCAGCCCTGACGTTCGTCAGCTTCTTTCCCCTAACAGGGTTAACATCGAGGTCTCCCTCCCTGTTGTGCTCGCCGATAACCATCCCCCTGTAAACCTTATCTCCAGGCTTTATAAAGAGCTTCCCTCTCTCCTGAATGTAACCGAGCGAGTAAGCAGTTGCCTCTCCGTTCTCTACAGAAACGATGGCTCCGTTCTTTCTCCTGTATGGTTTTCCACTAAACTTTCTAAAGTCGAGGAAAGAGCTTGCCATTATTCCTTCACCCTTTGTGTCTGTAAGGAACTTGCTCCGGTATCCTATAAGTCCCCTTGAAGGGATTACAAACTCAAGTCTCGTTCTTCCATCCCCACTCTTATTCATAGAAAGGAGTTCTCCCTTTCTCCTTCCAAGTTCCTCTATAACTGCTCCGGTATACTCGTCGGGAACCTCTACAACCAGGAGTTCAAAGGGCTCCAATTTCTCTCCCTCCTCCTCCTTAACAACAACTTCCGGCCTGCTTATAGAAAACTCAAAACCTTCCCTTCTCAAAGTTTCCGCCAAAATTGCTATTTGGAGTTCCCCCCTTCCCGATACTTTAAACTTTCCCTCTCCTATCTCCTCAAACTTCATGGCAACGTTGGTTCTCATTTCCTTCTGCAACCTGTTTTTAAGCTTTGTTGCAGTTACGTGCTCTCCTTCAGTTCCGGCAAGGGGAGAGTCGTTTACGCTGATGAAAACGCTTATCGTAGGCTCTTCGATGTGAAGAGGAGGAAGGGGAACGGGATTTTCAGGGGAGGCAATGGTATCGCCAATTTCAACGTCCTCAAATCCTGCAACCGCCACAATGTCACCTGCGGGAGCTCTATCCACCTCTAATCTCTCGAGCCCTTTAAACGTAAAGAGCTTCGTTATTCTTCCCTTTTGAACGTTTCCTGTTTTCTGCTCTACCAAAACAACCTCGTCTCCCCTTTTAGCCTCACCGTTAAAAATTCTTGCTATTCCTATCCTACCAACGTAGTTATCGTAATCCAGCGTGAAAATTTGCATCTGAAGCGGCTCTTCCTTTGAACCTGAAGGTGGAGGAGTGTGCTTTACTATTGTTTCAAAGAGGGGAGTTAAATCCCCATTTTTGTCCTCTAAATCATACCTTGCAAATCCCAATTTGGCAGAGGTGTAGATTACTGGAAAGTCCAACTGCTCATCTGTTGCCTCAAAACTCACAAAGAGGTCAAAAACCTCGTCAATAACTCTATCGGGCTCAGCCGCTGGCTTATCAACCTTATTTAAAACCACTATTGGCTTTAAACCCGCTTCAAGGGCTTTCTTTACAACGAACTTCGTTTGGGGCATTACCCCTTCCTGGGCATCAACTAAAAGAAGGACTCCATCAACCATCTTTAAGACCCTTTCAACTTCACCGCCAAAGTCGGCATGTCCGGGTGTATCGATTATGTTTATCTTGTAGTTCTTATAAAGAATGGCCGTATTTTTGGACAGAATTGTTATTCCCCTTTCCCTCTCAAGCTCGTTTGAATCGAGAACTCTCTCCTCAACTAACTCCTTTAAAGTTCCGCTTTGCTTTAACATCTGGTCAACTAAAGTTGTTTTACCGTGGTCAACGTGGGCAATTACTGCAACGTTTCTAATTTCCATTACATCACTCCTAATCTAAATCTAAATTAGTGTAAAGAAACTTATTCCTTATTTACTTGGGAGGAAACTTGGAGGAGCTCGTAGTTCATGGAAAGAATGCCGTTGAGGAAGCACTTAAGTCAGGAAGGGAAATTGAGAAAGTCTACCTTCAGCACGGTAAATTTTTCACTCCGGAGTTTTTGAATCTACTGAAGGAGAAAGGGATAAGGTTTCAATGGACAAAGAGGGAGCAGTTAGAAAAGCTATCGGGAACGAGGAAAAACCAGGGTATTGTAGCCATTCTATCTCCAATAAGGTACGCTGGAGAGGAGGAGCTCTTTAATGAAACATTCAGGAAAAATTCATTCTTTGTTGTTTTGGACGGTGTAACTGAGCCTCAGAACGTTGGAACAATAGCAAGAACCGTTGAATCCTTTGGAGGTGTTGGAATACTACTTCCTTCAAAGGGTTCGTCTCCTATAAATCGGGTAGTTGTTAAGGCATCATCGGGGGCAATTTTTCACTTAAAGGTTACAAGGAGCTCCAACCTCAAAGATTCCCTTGAAAGATTCATTTCAATGGGTGGGAGTGTTTACTCCGTTGAAACGGGAGGTGAGGATATAAGGAAGGTTTCATTTGAGAAACCCCTCTCTCTCATTTTAGGCTCTGAGGGGAAGGGTATCTCTGAGGAGTTACTTTCAATCAGTAAAAGGGTTCTAACAATTCCTACAGTTGGAAAGACTCCCTCATTAAACGTATCCGTATCTGCTGCTATCTCGATTTGGGAAGTCTTTAGGTCACTTGATTAATTTGTATTTTAGATTTAAATTAATTAGTAAATACTAACTCAGGAGGAGAAATGAAGGTCTTAGTACCGGTTTTAGAGAAAAAGGAAGATGCCGAGGTTTCAAAGGAGTTTGGTAGAGCTCCCTACTTTGCCGTTGTGGAGAATGAAAAGGTTGAATTTTTTGAAAATCCCGGAGCTTCCGCTTCAGGTGGAGCAGGTGTAAAGGCCGCTCAGTTTGCAGTTGATTTAGGAGTTGATAAGGTAATTATCAGAAAAAACGTAGGCCCTCACGCAGAGTCGGCACTCAAAACTGCAGGAATAGAGGTTGAAATCAAGGAAAACTTAAAAAAGTTAAACGAAGTTCTTTAAATTCCCAAAAATTTCTAACATAGAACGGGAAAATGGAGAATCGGGGAAAGTCTCCACTGGAGGCTTTCCCTTTACAATAGACTCTACAACAGACTTGTCGTAGGGTAGTTTTCCAATAACAGGAACCTCCTCACTTTCCAATTCCTTTTCTATCCTGTCAGAGAAATCTGGATTGATGTCAAACTTATTAATAATTCCTACAGCCCTTATCTTGAATTGGCTTACTATTTTAAGTAATCTTTTTGCATCGGAAAGTGAAGCATCGGTTGGTTCAACAACAACAACGGCTAAATCGCTTCCGTTTAAACTTGCTATTACGGAACAGCCGATTCCTGCCGCCGAGTCTATTAAAACAATATCTGAATTAAGCTCAGATGCCTTTTTCTTTGCCTCAAAAACGAGCTTACCGGAGTTTGGTCTTCCCGGAAGGAGCTCCGCCATAACTAAGTTGAATCCGTAACGTGTTACTCCCCACTTAACGTAACCTGGAATGGAGGGTTTAAATGAAATAACGTCCTTCTCCGGACAGACAATTGAGCAGACGTTACATCCCTCACACAGAACTTCCTCAACTTTAAAGTAGTTTTCCTCCGGATATATACACTCGTAAGGACAGTGGAGAGAACATATACCGCATCCTGTACACTTCTGCGGGTCTATTTCTGCAACTCTTTCCCCCTTTAGAGGCGTTTTTTCTTTCCACTCCTTCACGTTTAAGAGAATTTCAAGGTTTGGTGTATCTGCATCTGCATCGACTACCGTAATTTTGCTCCCCTTTGAAAATAGAAGAGAGAGTGAGGAGGTTATGGAGGATTTACCCACTCCTCCCTTTCCGCTTGCTACTGCTATCTGCATCTAACAACTCCTAAAATTTTCTCCTTAATTTGATGAAATACTTCTGCCTCAGGAAGATTCTCAGTAACTACTGGTTTTTTAAAGAAGTAACTTTTAACAATGTTCTCACTGTACGGAATTTCTCCAACAATGGGAGCTCCGTACTTTTTTGAAAGTTCCAGGATTGGTCTTTTATCTCCTACTCCACTCTTGTTAATAACAATAACGGTAGGTATTCGTAGGTGCTTTGTTATTTCGAGGGTTTTTGATAAATCCCTCGCTCCAAAGGGTGTAGGTTCTGTAACTGCAACAACGAGGTCTGAATTCTCCAAGGATTTAAATGTTGAGTTTCCAGCTCCAGCGGCGGTGTCAAAGATTAAATTCTTAAACCTTTCCATTGCAAATTTTCTCGTTTCAAGAACAACCCTGTAGGTTCTCTCCTCTCCCTCTATTAGGGAGCCAGTTACGAGGGGAAATCCGTACTTTGTTTCGTTTAAATAGATAAATCCTACCGTTTTGAAATCTTCCTCTATTGCACCATCCGCTGGACAGACAAGTTTACAGGCAGTACAGCCGGAGCAGAGCTCCTCTAAGAGAACAGGTCTATTTTCCTTTGTCATTATTATGGCGTTGTCGTTGCAGACCCTCGCACACTCTCCACATCCAGTACAGTAGGTGTGATTAAAACGTGGCTTAAAGTTCTTAACAGGAATTCCTCTGTAGAGCTCTTCGTTGAGTAGGATGTAGTCGTTTGGTGCTTCAACGTCCAAATCGACAAGAGCAAATTCTTTTAACAAAAGAGCTAAATTGGTTGAAACGGTTGACTTACCAGTTCCACCCTTACCACCAGAAACGGAAATTATCAACCGATTACCTCCTTAAGCTCTCTGACAACATCTGCAACTCTTCCATGAGCTCCTAAAACGACCTTTATTCCCCACTGGTTGAAAAAGGCCTGAGCCTTTTGTCCCATTCGAGAGGCTACTATTAAATCAACTCCCTTATTCTTCAGAAGTTCTGGAAGAGCTCCCTCTGTATGTTCTATGAGCGGATTTTCCTCAACAGTTACAGAGTAGTTTCCATTTTCATCAATATCAACATAGGCAAAGTAAGGAGTTCTTCCAAAGTGTTCACAAACCACAGAGTTTTCCTCCTCATTTGTTTCAACGGGTATTGCAACTCTCATCTCTCTCCTCCTAATTTAGGACTTACTAACTTTCAATTAATAAATTTATAACCTGTCAACTGCTAAGTCCACATTACTACAAGAGTTTAGAGATTTCTTGAAGGATTTTAAAAGCAACCTCCTCTTTAGTTCCTGAAAACGCTCTTTCCTCCCCTTTACTACTAATGAATAGTACGTCGTTCTTATCCCCTCCGAAAACACCACTTTTTACATAGTTTACAACTATAGCATCAAGGTTTTTTGTTTTTATTTTCTTTAGAGCATTTTCCTTTAAATTCTCCGTTTCTGCCGCAAATCCTACAACTATCTGCCCCTTTTTCTTGTTCTTCCCGACCAACTTTAGAATATCAGGTGTTCTCTTCAATCTTAGAATTATTTCACCCTCTCCCTTTTTTATTTTCTCCCTTGACTTCTTTAAAGGGGTGTAGTCCCCTATCGCTGCTGCTGAAATGTATACGTCTGCATCCTTAACAAGGCTTAAAACGGCATCCTTCATCTCGTTAACAGTTTCAACCTCAATTTTCTTAACTCCGTAAGGGGGTCTTAGACAGGTCTTTCCCGAAACTAAAAAAACGTCAGCTCCCATTCCCTTAGCTACTTTAGCAATTGCGTATCCCATCTTTCCACTTGATGGATTTGAGATGAACCTTACAGGGTCAATGTACTCCCTCGTTGGTCCAGCAGTTACTACAACTCTTTTTCCCCTTAGTAATTTTGGAATGAACCAGTATTCAGCACATTCGACAATATCCTCAATCTCTGCAAGCCTTCCCTTTCCCTCCTCCTTACAGGCAAGGTATCCAGATTGGGGTTCAACAATCTCCCATCCAAACTGTTTTAACTTTTTTAGGTTTTCTTGAGTTAGTGAGTTTTCGTACATCCTTACGTTCATTGCGGGGCAGATAATACCCCTTCCAAAGCACAGAGCTAAATCTGTAACAGGAGTGTCCGCAATTCCACAGGCTATTTTTGCAATCGTATTTGCAGTTGCAGGTGCTATTAAAAGAAGCTCCCCCCATTGAGAGAGGCTCGTATGTCTAATTTCTGGGGAGCTCTCTGGAACAACCTCAGAGTAAACGCTATACCCCGATAGGACCTCCAATGTAAGTTTTGACACAAATCTTTCTCCGTAGGGAGTTATGGCTACTCTAACGAGAGCTCCCCTTTTTTGGAGCTCTCTCAAAATTAAGGGAGATTTATAGGCAGCAATACTTCCCGTTATTCCCAAAACAATTCTTCTGTCCTTTAAAAAGCTCATTCACTCTTCCTTCTAATTTCCATAGGTTTTACTTTAATCTCCTGACCTAAATAGAGACTAAAGCCGAAGCTCGTTGTGTAGCTTGTAATTATTGCTGCAGTCATTGGTATAACAACGTCTGCATGGGTCATTTCTGTAATCATTACAATTGCCGCAAGTGGAGTTTTAGCTCCTGCAGCAAGAGCTGCTCCCATTCCCGCCAAAGTAAACGTAACTATCTGACTTGGAAAGAGGTGGCCAAACATGTTTCCGACTGCAGCACCTATTAGAAGGTTTGGAAGGACAAGACCGCCGGGAATTCCGAATCCCAATGTAAAACTTGTTATTATTAAAACACAAACAATAAGTAGTACATCTATCCATATGGGAAATAGGTCTTGAGCAAGTTTTGAAACTACACCCATATGGGCTGGCGTTGATAGAAAATCTGTATCGTTCGTTACTAAAAAGAGAAAAAGAAGGAATGGCAGTGAAAGGGCAGTTCCTATTACCGGTCTTTCCTTTATATCGCAAAATTTTGAAGTACACGTTGATGTATGGAAGAGAAATGTGTAAATGTAAATGATAAAACTGATTACAAGTCCCATTGCAACTATGTAAGGAATTGTCTTTAAATCCCATTCGGGAAGCTTTACCAAGTGGATAAATGCCTGTTCTCCCCTAAAAAATGAAAAGGTAAGGTAACTTACGATAGAGGCAATTATCATCGGAACAAATGGTCTATAGTCAAAGTTGTACATATCTTCAAGTTCCATTGCAAAGATAGCACTACCTAAAGGAGCTTTAAGAAGGGCTCCTGTAAAAGCCCCTCCTCCTATAAGCCCGACTAGCTGCTTGTACTTTCTTCCAAGTCCGTAGGCTTTTCCAAACCACTCTCCAACAGCTACTCCTATGAAGAAGGAGGGACCTTCCCTTCCTGCTATAAACCCTCCCGAAAGGACAAGTGTTGAAGTTAGGAATTTAAGAAGTACTGTCTTTACTCTTAAATATGCTTTTGTTTTAAGGTGAAGAATCGAGTAACCTATACCAGGCCCACCAATTACTGGGTCAATCTGAAGTGCATATCCCACTACTATAGAGACAATTAATGGATACAAAAGCACCAGAATAGAATTCTTTGTGAGAAATTCGTTTAAGTTTATTATTACAACGTCCATTAAGGAAGCAAGCGAACCTGTAACTATTCCAACGGCGAAAGCAAAGGGGATCCACCTTCCAAAGAAGATGGAAATGGAGGAGAGGTCGAAGCGGTGGGTTAGGTTTGTTTTAGCACACCCTTTGATGTACTCCTTGAAGAACTCCCACCGCCCTCTCATAAAATTTATTACTCCGCAAATCTCCAGTAAATTTCCCTAATTCTACCAAAGAGCTTCTTTGCAAGCTCTAAGAGCCTTGCTATTCTCTTTTCTGTCGGCGGGTGAGTTGAAAACAGGGCAGCTATTGCATCTCCTTTCAGCGGATTGACAATAAAGAGGTGGCTTGTTGCAGGATTTACTTCCCTCTTAACAAGTTCCTCAGGAATTCTGTGGGCGTACTCCTCAAGTTTTCTGAGGGCACTTGCAAGAGCTTCAGGCTTTCCTGAGATTATTCCTCCCGTCTCATCGGCCTTGTATTCCCTTGCCCTCGATATTGCCATCTGAATGATTGCTGCAGCTATTGGAGCTAAGATTACGAGGAGAATAAGACCTATAACTTCTGCCCAACCTCCTTCTTCATCATCGGAGCTCCTAAAAAAGAGAAACCACTGGGCCATGTTTGCAAGCATTGTTATTGCACCTGCAATTGTAGCCGCAACTGCCTGAATGAGAGTATCTCTATTCTTTATATGGGAAATTTCATGGGCAAGAACTCCCTCAAGCTCATCTTCGTTTAGGAGCTCCACAATCTTTGGTGTAACAACGACAACTCCGTGTTCGGGATTTCTACCCGTTGCAAAAGCGTTGGGAACATCCATAGGAGCAATTCCAACTTTTGGCTTTGGAATTCCTGCATTTCTTGCAAGTTTCTCAACAGTCTGGTGAAGCCAAGGAGCTTCCTCCTCATCTAAGAGCTTCACTCCATACATGGAGAGTACAATTTTGTCCGAGAAGTACCAGCTACCAAAGTTCATGATGGCAGCAAAAATCAGGGCAACTACCATTCCGGCGTTACCGCCTAAAACCTTTCCAAAGAGAAGTAGAATACCCGTTAAAAGTCCCAATAAAAGAGTGGTTTTTATGCTGTTCCAGTTCATAGATTCCTCCTTTACAGGGAGAATTTAATTAAAAAGATAAGTGTTAATAAAATTAAAACTGGATTCAAATCTTGCAATCTTCCCGTTAGGAGTTTAAGAAAAGTGTAGGTGATGAAACCTAATCCCATTCCGTCAGATATGCTGTAAGTAAGGGGAATACCTAAAAAGGTTATAAAGGCAGGAAGTGATTCGGTCAAATCCGACCATTCCACTTTTCTGAGAGGTTCTATCATAAAGTAGCCAACGTAGATAAGGACTGGAGATGTAGCAAAGACAGGAACAATAGAGATTAAGGGGTAGAAGATTAAAGACGTTAGGAAGAGTAGTGATACGATTACAGCAGTTAAACCGGTTCTTCCTCCTGCTGCAATACCACTTGCGCTTTCAACATAGGTGGTTACGGTAGATGTTCCTAAGAGAGCTCCAACGGTTGTTCCAACGGCATCGCTGGTTAGGGCTCTTCCCAATTTTTCATCACTTAGTGGTATACCCATTCTGACGGAAAGGGCTGAGAGAGTTCCCACAGTGTCAAAAACGTCAACCAACAGAAAAGCAACTATGACAGGGACTATCGAGTATGAAAATATGTGGGAGAAGTCAAGTTGAAGGGCTGCAGTGGGTTTTGGGATTCCAAAAACTGATTCCGGTTTATGAACAAGTCCAAAGGGAACTGCCAGAAGAACGGCAAAAACAATTCCCAACAGAAGGCTTCCCTTCACCCTTTTCCTCTCTAAAACTCCTATGAAAATAACAGTTATCAACGTTATTAGGGCAGGAGGGGAAGAGATGTCTCCCAACTTTACAAGGGTTTCCTTTGAGCTCTCAACTATTCCAGCATTCTTGAGACCTATAAATGCTATAAATACCCCGATTCCTGAGGAGATACCGTATGCAAGTGACTTTGGGAGAGCTCTAAATATTGCCCTTCTTGCTCCAAAAAGAGCCATTATTAGAAAGATGATTCCTTCGAAAAAGACGGCAGTCAGGGCAGTCTTCCAGCTTACCCCCATTTGTCCACACACCGTGTAGGCGAAGTAGGCGTTCAATCCCATTCCGGGAGCAAGTGCAAATGGAAGGCCAGCATAAACTCCCATCAAAAGAGTAGCGATAAATGAGGATACTGCAGTTGCAAATATGGCTCCATTCTTTGGAACTCCAGCGTCAGAGAGAATTGCCGGATTTACAACGAGTATGTAGGCCATTGTAAAAAAGGTTGTAAAACCGGCGATTATCTCTCTCTTTATCTCCTCCCTCAAAATTTCCTCTAAAGCTTTAGTTTCCTCCCCAACTGGGAGTATACCTTCTGTTTTTTCATTTTATAGTATATCGGCCTTCCGTGGGGACAGAATTCCCTATCCTTACATAGAAGGTATCTATTAAAGAGCTCCTCCATTTCCTCCAAATTAACTATTCTGTACCCGGATTTAACGGCCCTCCTACAGGCAACAGCTGCAACAGTTTCAGGGGATGAATTTTTTAAATTGAGGATATCCTCAATAGATAGAATTTCTGGAATTTCATAAACAAGTAGCCTCTCTCCATTCTCCTCAAAACCGATTCCCAAATCCTTGAGTTTTTCTAAAAGCCCCTTGTCCAAATCAAGAGGTTTTGAGAGAGAGACTTTTCTTACTTCTCCCTTTCTCAATTTCTCAAGGAGCTCCTCGTAGTTAACCCTCTCGTGAATTAGGTGGAGGTCAAAAAAGTAGTAGTTCTCTGCATCGTGGGCTATTAGAACTGTCCCGTCAGAGCCGATAATTTTGATTGGAGACCTGTACTCTATCTCCCTTTCCTCCCTTACAACGTGGAACTTTGGGAGTTTAATCTGAACCGACAGGAGCTCCTCCAACTCCTTCAAGTACTCATCGCTCTCTATGAGAACTCTCTCCTTAGTCGGTGTAACGTTCGGGTCAACCAAATCTGGGGGAACCTCTATAAAGAGGATGAAACTCTTAATTCCCAAATCCAAAAGTAACTTTTCAGCCTGTGGGAGCCCCACAGGTCTCCTGTTTACAAAAACTTGCTTTATTCCCTTTTTCTCCCTATTAAAGAAAACCTTTACAAGTTTACCCTCCACCTTTAGAAAATCCCAACTCTTTCCAAAGACCTGAAGGACTCTCTCTTCAAGGGATGATGCAGGGAGGAACTTATCGTTTATTCTAAATGTAACGTTGGGATTGGCCAGGGCGTAAATTCTTGAAAGGTTTTCTAAAGAGCTTTTCCCTTTCCTTCCAACAGACTTTCTCCTAACAGGAGTGTTGAAAAAGAGCTCCCTAATCTCAACGGTTGTCCCCTTCCTGTAGGGAATTGGAGAGTACTCTTCAACCCTTCCACCCCTTACGACCAACTTTCCACCTATCTGACCACTTGGGGAACTCTTTATCGTTAAAAACGATACCTGAGAAATTGCATAGAGTGCCTCTCCTCTGAAACCGTAGGTTCTTAAACGATTTAAATCACTGAATTCCGAGATTTTACTCGTTGTAAACCTTTCAACCGTGAGGGGGAGCTCCCTGTAGTCAATTCCTACTCCGTCGTCGGAAACGGAAAAGGAAAAAGGACTATCAATAACAACTCTTATCTCCCTTGGAGCCGAATCAACAGCGTTCTCGATGAGCTCTTTAAGGACAGCTTTAGGAGACGATGCTATCTGTCCCGAGGAAATCCTTCTAACCGTTTCCTGACTTAATCTTTTAATCATCCCTAACTTCCATGTATAGAAAATTTTTTATACAATAGGAGAAATCTATAAAAAGAAGGAGGGAGCAGATGGAGAGGTTGGTAGTCTGGCTGGAGGAGGTCGGAATCGAGGACGTTCCAATAGTAGGTGGAAAGAATGCCTCCTTAGGTGAAATGATGAAAGCTCTTTCTCCAAAGGGCATTAACATTCCAGAGGGTTTTGTAGTTACGGCTAACGCATACAGGTACTTTATTAAATATAACAATTTACAGGAAAAAATAAAGGAAACACTAAAAGGATTAAACGTCAATGATGTTGATGACCTTCACAGAAGAGGAGAAAAGGTAAGGGAGCTGATAAGGAGTGGAAGCTTTCCTGACGATTTAAAGGAGCTGATAGTAAAGTACTACAAGGAGCTCTCAAAAAAGTTTGATACCGAAGCCGTCGACGTTGCAGTCCGCTCATCTGCTACAGCTGAGGACCTTCCAAATGCATCCTTTGCAGGTCAGCAGGAAACTTACTTAAACGTTAGGGGAGTTGATAACCTATTAAACTCAATCAAAAAGTGCTTTGCATCCCTTTTTACAGACAGGGCAATTTCATACAGGGAGAGCTTTGGTTTTGACCACTTTAAAGTGGCTCTGGCCGTTGGCGTCCAAAAGATGGTTCGTTCAGACCTTGCCTCTTCAGGTGTAGGATTTTCACTTGATACAGAAAGTGGATTTAAGGACGTTGTTTTGGTTACAGGTTCCTACGGCCTCGGAGAGATGGTTGTTAGGGGGGCAGTTACTCCCGACGAGTGGCTCGTCTTTAAGCCAACGTTAAAGGAGGGCTACAAAGCAATAATTGAGAAGAAGTTGGGTGATAAGAAGCAGAAGATGGTCTATGGGGAAACTGAAAAGGAACCTGTAAAGATTGTTCCCGTTCCACTTTCCGATAGGGAAAGGTTCTGTTTAACGGACGATGAGGTTTTGACGCTCTCAAGGTGGATTTGTGAGATAGAGGACTATTACTCTGAGAAAAATGGGCGCTGGACTCCTATGGACGTTGAGTGGGCAAAGGATGGAGAACTCAATAAGCTCTACATAGTTCAGGCAAGGCCTGAAACTGTTCACTCAAGGAAGGATTACTCAAAGATAGTTGTTTACAGAATAACAGAACCTCCAGAAATGAGGAAGAAAAAGGTTCTCGTAACCGGAATTGCTGTTGGAAAGAAGATTGCAGAGGGGAAGGTAAAGATTCTCATGTCTGTTGAGGAGGCAGACAGGTTTGAAAAAGGAGACATTTTAGTTACGGATATGACAGACCCCGACTGGGAACCAATAATGAAAAAGGCTGCTGCAATTGTTACAAACAGGGGAGGGAGGACCTGCCACGCTGCAATTGTTGCAAGGGAGTTGGGAGTCCCTGCAGTAGTTGGAACGGAAAACGCAACAGAGGTTTTAAAGGAGGGCCAGCAGGTTACAGTTTCGTGTGCCGAAGGAGCCGTAGGCTACGTTTACGATGGCCACGTTGACTATGAGGTTAAGGAGGTTGACCTAAGGGAGCTCCCCAAACCAAAAACCCCTATAATGTTCAACGTTGCAACCCCCGAGAACGCCTTTGACCTATCGTTCCTTCCAAACGACGGAGTAGGCCTTGCAAGGGAGGAGTTCATAATAAACAACTATATAGGAATCCACCCCAATGCCCTCATTAAAATTGATGAGATAAGGGAAAAGGATGGGAAACTTTTTGAGGAAATTGAGAGAAGAACAAAGGGCTACAAGGATAAAAAGCAGTTCTACGTTGACAAGTTGGCCTTTGGAATAGCAAGGATAGCTGCAGCCTTCTATCCGAAGCCTGTCATTGTTAGGTTTTCAGACTTTAAATCAAACGAGTATGCAAATCTGTTAGGTGGAAAGTACTTTGAGCCAAAAGAGGAAAACCCTATGCTCGGGTGGAGGGGGGCAGCAAGGTACTACTCTCCAGAGTTTAAGGAGGCCTTTGGCCTTGAGTGCTTGGCAATTAAAAAGGTAAGAGAGGAGATTGGGTTAAAGAACGTAACCGTTATGGTTCCCTTCTGCAGGACTCCTGAGGAGGGAGAAAAAGTTCTGAAGGTTATGGAGGAGTATGGCCTTAAAAAAGGAGAGGATGGCTTACAGGTTTACGTTATGTGTGAAATTCCATCGAACGTAATTCTCTTTAAGGAGTTTTCAGAGTTCTTTGACGGCTTTTCGATAGGTTCAAACGACCTGACCCAGCTTACGTTAGGTGTTGATAGGGATTCAGCTTTGGTCTCCCACATTTACGATGAGAGGAATGAGGCCGTTAAGTGGATGGTCGGAAGGGCCATTGAAGAGGGCAAAAAGTACAAAAGGAAAGTTGGAATCTGCGGTCAGGCTCCCTCAGACCACCCTGACTTTGCACAGTTCTTGGTTGAAAAGGGTATAGACACAATTTCAATAAACCCTGACTCCATCTTGGATGTTATAAGGGCTGTTTACGAAATAGAGAAAAAATTAGGGAGGGGATAGATGAAGGTTGCCTTCTTTGAACTTGAAGGGTGGGAGGTTCCTATTATTGAAAGGGAGCTTAAACCTAAGAATTTTGAAATTTTAAAATTAGAAAGGGAACCGCTGACGGAAAGAAAAGTTAGTGAAATAAGGGATGTAGAAGTTCTCTCTGTCTTTATATACTCAAGAGTGGGAAGGGAGATTATCGATTCCCTTCCAAATTTGAAGCTAATAACAACGCGCTCAACGGGATTTGACCACATAGATATTAACTATGCAAAGGAAAGGGGAATTGGAGTCTGTAACGTCCCTGATTACGGAATGGAAACAGTTGCAGAGTATACTCTACTTTTAATCCTATCACTTCTTAGAAAGTTAAAGCCAACACTCGAAAGGGTTTGCAGGGGGATTTTCTCAAGGGAAGGTTTAAGAGGTAATGACCTTGAGGGAAAAACGGTAGGCATCGTTGGAACGGGGAGAATAGGTTCAAGGCTGATAAAGCTTCTATCGGGATTTGATGTTAACGTTGTGGCCTACGATGTAAAGCCAAGGGAAAGTTTAGTTAAGGATTTCAAAGTTAAATACGTCTCCCTTGAGGAACTCCTCAAAACCTCTGATATCGTTACCCTTCACGTTCCCTATCTTCCATCAACACACCACCTGATAAACAAGGAGAACGTTAAACTTTTGAAGGATGGAGCGTTCCTAATTAATACGTCCCGTGGAGCAGTTGTTGAAACAGAAGCAGTCATTGAAGCCCTTAAGTCCGGTAAACTTTCCGGGGTTGCCCTCGACACATTTGAAGGAGAAGAGGTCTGGACAGAGGAAGAGTTAATCATATTTAGAGGGGAAAAGGACATTTCTCCTGAAATTTTAAAGAAGGCTATTGAAAGTTTTTCCCTCACCCAGTTTGATAATGCAATCGTAACTCCACACAATGCGTACAACACTCATGAAGCAATCATGAGAATCCTTCAAAAAACGTTGAATAACATAGTTTCCTTCAAGGAAAAGGGAAGATGCATATATCCTGTTGTGTGAGGAGGAGGTGTGAAGGTATTTTTTGACGATTCAGGGTTCTCCTTTTCAGACTACGAGAGTACCCTTGAAAAATTTAAACCCAATTCCCTCTTGACTAAGAAGGAGATGCCGTTTCTGGAGCTCCCGAAAGAGGAGGAGCTCCTAAAGATATCGGTAGTGTCCGATAACTTGAGGGAAAAGGCCGATACGTTGGTTGTAGTCGGCATGGGAGGGTCATCGAGAGGGGCCAAGGCTGTTCATCAGGCCGTTGGAAGAGAAAGAGGGAACTTACTCTTCATTGACAACATTGACCCCAATCTAATTGATGAAACCCTTAAGAAAATAGACTGGAAAAGAACTGCATTTGCATTTATAAGCAAATCGGGAAGAACATTAGAAACGGTTACTGCTATGAACGTTATTATCGAAGAGCTAAAGAGGAGAAACTTAACGAAGGGAAGGCTCGTCTTTGTCGGGGATAGGGGAAACAGCTTTGAGGAGATTTCGAGGGAGTTTGATGCCCCATTTTTGGAAATTCCAAAAGAAGTTGGAGGAAGGTTTTCGGTATTTACTGCAGTTGGACTTTTACCTTTAATGTTTGCAAGCTACGACATTGTTAAGTTTTTGGATGGAGCCTACGATTCTATCAATGCGCCAATTTCGGCCTTCTACCTTGCTGCATCAAAGTACCTTCACTATCAAAAAGGAAGAAACATATCCGTGGTCATGCCCTACTCGTCGTACATGAGCGAGTTTACAGAGTGGTACGCTCAGCTCTGGGCAGAGTCCTTAGGCAAACTCGGAAAAGGTCAAACTCCTCTGAAGGCAATAGGAACCTCCTCACAGCACTCAATTCTCCAACTCTTCATCGACGGTCCTGACGATAAGTTCTACCAACTCTTTTTCGTTAACAGCTATCCTGTTGACTTGGAACTCCCCGAAAAAACATACGTCCTTCCCTACCTTTCTAAAAAGAAAATTTCTGAGGTCATGAGGGCAGAATTTGAAGGAACCCTCTTCGCCCTTAAACGGAGCAAAAGGCCAATCGTCAGGTTTGAACTTAGCAGTTTGAGTGAGTATCAGATGGGATACCTTTTGATGTTTTACATGATTTCGGTGGTTGTGATGGCCAAGCTTTTAGGAATTAACCCTTACGGTCAACCGGCAGTTGAGATAGGTAAAAAGTACGCATCCGAAATCCTAATGGGAAGAGGGGGAGATGTTTAACGATGTCTGTTTAAGTGAAGAGGAGCTCCTAAGATTAAACAGAGTTCTAATCGAAAAGCTTTTGGAGGGAGCTCCCTTAGAGGACAAAGTTTCCGTTTACCTCTGGAACGGAGAGAGAGTTTGGGGAAGGGGGGAGGAGCTGAGGATAGAAATCAAAAAGGTTTGGGCTTTGAGAGAGGCCTTGAGTGAGTTTTCGGACCTCTCCCTCGCTGAAAGCTACATATACGATTTATTGGATTTAAAGGGGGATATCTACCTCGTTTTTCCCATTGCAGACTGGCTGATTGAGAAGTTCTCTTCTCTGAGGAAAAAATTAGAACTCCTTAAAACTATAAGAAAAATCCCAAAGCTTAAGGAATTAGAAAAGTGTAGGGCTGAGGTTAGAGGGGAGCTCCACAGCATAGAGAGGGACAAACAGGCAGTTCAGTACCACTACGATGTCTCTAACGATTTTTACAAGCTCTTCTTGGATAAAAATATGGTCTACTCCTGCGGTTACTTTAAAACCCCTGAGGACCCGTTAGACAGAGCTCAGGAACAGAAACTTGACTACATATGCAGGAAGTTGAGGTTAAAGCCGGGAGAGAAATTCTTAGATATAGGTTGCGGTTGGGGGAGTTTGATAGTACATGCCTCCAAAAAGTACGGAGCCAAATCTGTGGGAATTACCCTGAGTAAGAATCAGTACGAGTTTGTTAGGGAGAGAATTAAAAAGGAGGGACTTGAAGAAAAGTGCAAGGTTCTCCTTGCAGACTACAGGGAAATCACAGACTGGGGATACTACGACAAAATAGCAAGCATTGGAATGTTTGAACACGTTGGAAAGAAGAGAGCTCTAACCTACTTCAAGCAGGCGTACAAACTCCTAAAGTACGGAGGAGTTTTCCTTAACCACGCAATAAGTTCGAACTACCATGAGTACGGAAAGCCCCCTTCTCAATTTATAAGGAAGTACGTCTTCCCTGATGGGGAGCTCCTTCCCATCTACTTAACAATCGAAGAGGCCGAGGAGGCCGGCTTTGAGGTTAGGGATGTTGAGTCATTGAGGGAGCACTACGCCCTCACTCTGATGCACTGGGTTAGGAATTTGGAGAAAAACCACGGTAAGGCTGTTGAGGTGGCAGGAGAGGTCAAGTATAGGATTTGGCGCCTCTACATGGCCTCAAGTGCCTACCAGTTTTTAACCAACAGGATAGGTCTTTACCAGACCCTCTTAGTGAAAACAAAACCCAACGGGGATTCAGGATTTCCCCTTACGAGAGAATACATGTACAGGGAGGGAGCGTGAAAGCAGTTGTAATGGCAGGGGGATTTGGAACGAGAATTCAGCCTTTAACAAACTCTCGACCAAAGCCAATGCTTCCTGTTGTAAACGTTCCGATGATGGAACACATAATGAAGGATTTGGTTTCCCTTGGAATTGAGGATATTGTAGTTCTCCTCTACTACAAACCTGAAGTTATAAAGAACTACTTTGGAAACGGAGAAAGGATAGGGGCAAGGATTACATACGTTCTCCCTGAGGCCGACTTTGGGACGGCTGGGGCCGTTAAAAAAGCACAGAAATACCTTGATGAAACTTTTATAGTTGTAAGTGGCGATGTGATAACAGACTTTGATTTGAGGGAGATTGTTGGGTTCCACGAGTTTAAGAACTCAAAGCTGACAATAACCCTAACCTCCGTTTCAAACCCCCTCCAGTTTGGAATAGTGATAAAGGATAAGGACGGAAAAATTTTAAAGTTTTTGGAAAAGCCGAGCTGGGGGGAGGTTTTTAGCGATACCATAAATACGGGAATCTACGTAATTGAGCCAGAAGTTTTAGACTACATTCCTGAAAACGTTCCCTTCGACTTTAGCAAGGACCTTTTTCCACTCTTAATGGAAAAGGGGATAACCCTTTACGGTTTTGAATCTGAAGGTTACTGGAAGGACGTTGGAAATCCTGATGCTTACAGGGAAGTAAACAGTGATATTTTGAACGGAAACGTCAAGCTTCAGATTCCGGGTAAAGCCGTAAAGTATCCAGAGGGGATTCTTTTCCTCCAAGGGGACGTTAAGGTTCCTGAGTCTGTAAGGATAAAGGGAACCGTTGTTTTGGGAGATGGTGTTGAATTGGGAGATGGAACCGTTCTTGAAAACTGCATTGTTGGGGAAAGGAGCAGGATAGGGAGGAGGTGTAAGCTCAAGGATACCGTTATTTGGGAGGAATCAACGTTAGGTGACGACGTTAGTATGAGAAACTGTGTAGTCTGTGACAGGGTAGATGTAGGAAGTAGAGTATCTGCCCTAAAGGGAGCTATTATCGCCGAGAAAGTTAAGATTGAGGATGATGTAAGAATTGAGAAGGACGTTGTTATATGGCCTGAAAAGTTTGTTGAAAGTGGTTCAATTGTCAGCTCCAACCTGGTTTGGGGGGAAAAATGGAAACGTTCAATATTCGAAGGTGGAGAAATCTCTGGAAGGACTAACGTTGAGCTTTCCCCAGAACTTGCAGCCAAGTTAGGAGCGGCCTTAGGAACAACTCTTCCTGAGGGAAGTTTTGTCATAATGAGCCGTGATTACCACAGAGCCTCAAGAATGATAAAGAGGGCCTTCCTTTCCGGTCTTCTCTCAACAGGAGTAAACGTTATCGACATGAAAAAGTTCCCGAAGCCCGCCATGGGGTACGTTTTGAAGAATAACGGTGCCATCTCCGGAATCCACTTTGAGGCCTCCTCATCGGTTCCTGGACACAACGACATTATTTTCCTTGACGAATTTGGTATCAGAATAGATACGGCGAAGGAGAAGGCCATAGAGAGAATCTTTTTTAGGGAAAAGTTTAGAAAGGTTGGGCCTTCTGAAGTGGGAATTATAAAGGAGGAACTCTACGGAGTTGAGGAGTACGTAAAGGGAATTAAGGAGAGAATAGACGACAAAATAAAACAGCCAAGGTTTAACATCGTTGTCGACCTGATGAACGGAATTTTCTCCGATGTTTACCCGGAGCTCCTTGCCCACTTCAAGGTAAACAGCATCGTTCTAAACTCCTACGAGTCCGAAGAAAAACTTATGCAGTATCCAACGGTTAAATCAAAGTCCTTAAGGGACGTTCCCAAAATAGTTAAGTCGACCAGCTCGGACGTCGGATTTATAATTCACCCCGGAGGGGAAAGGTTAGCAGTTGTCTCCGACAGTGGAGAAGTTATCGGCAATCACCTACTATTACTTCTCTTCTTGAAAACGATTGACGACGCACTGGACAAAAGGGTTAAGGCGTACGTTCCCGTAAGCTGTCCCTCTGTTATAGATGAATCCCTTAAGAAGGTTAACATTGAAAGGGGGAAATTCAGAGGAATCTCCCAAAGGCTTTTGAAGGAGTACTTTTTCATCGGGGATTTGGAGGGGAAGTTTATCTTTCCGGAGTTCTCCTTCTCCCCCGATGCAGTCTATTCGAGTATAAAGTTCTTAGAGCTCCTCTCCTTCTCCGGCAAGAGAATTTCTGAGATACTCTCTGAGATTCCAGAGTTCTTCTTTACCCACGTAATTATTAACTGTCCTCTATCTAAGAAGGCAAGATTAATGAGGAAGCTGTCAGAGGAAGCCTTGGAAAGGAGGGCCTCTTTCATAGATGGAGTCAAAATTTTCTTTGACGGGGATTGGATTCTCTTCATCCCCGACCAGTTTACGGATAAGCTCCACATCTTTGTCCAATCGGTAAATGAGGAGAGGGGAAGGGAGCTCCTTGAAAGTTACAGGGAGCTTGTATCAAACTGGATAGAGGGGAAAGAGTGAAACTAATATTTCTCTGGCATATGCACCAGCCCGTTTATAGAAACGGTCTTACGGGGGAGTACGAACTTCCCTACGTTTTCCTTCACTCAATCAAGGACTACTACGATATGCCCTACCACGTGAGCAGGTTTAAAAACGTGAAGGTAGCTTTCAACCTCACCCCCTCCTTGGTTTCTCAGATTGAGGAGTATGCATCGGGAAGGGCAAACTGTAAGTTTTTAAGACTTATGAAGAAAAGCGTAAAGGAACTTACTTTAAGTGAGAAGGATTACCTAATTAAAGTCATTTTCTCGTCATCCCCCAAACTCTTTGAGGAGTTTGAACTTCTAAACAAGCTCTACTTTGCATACCAGAGTGATAGGAGGGAACTTTGCAGGAACCTCTCAAATCAGGATTTCTTAAACCTTGAGGTTCTCTTCCTCCTTTCGTGGTGTGGAAACTACTTGAAGAGGGAGAATGAAACCGTCAGGAAGCTGAGGGAGGAGATTTCTGCATACACTGAGGAGGATAAAACAAGACTGATAGAGGAATTGCTGAATCACGTTGGGAAAATCGTTCCCCTCTACAGGGAATTAACGTCATTAGGTCAGATTGAAGTTACAACCTCTCCGTTCTACCACCCTGTCCTTCCACTTTTAATCGATATGAAGGTGGCCAGGGAATCAACTCCAGACGTTAAACTTCCAGCAGTTCAAACTCCCTTTAAGGACGATGCAGTTAAACAGGTAGAGAGAGCTCTCTCCTTTCACAGGAAAAGGTTTGGAGAAGTTGGTGGAGTTTGGCTTCCAGAGGGAGGAATAAGTGAGGAAGCAGTCTCCTTACTTTCAAATTTCGGGGTAGAGTGGACAGCCTCTGATGAGGAAATCCTGTTTAACTCCCTTCAGGAAAAAACGGGAACGAGGGAGCCACTCTACAGGGTTTACAAATTCAAAAGAGTAAAAGTTCTGTTTAGGGATAAGGAACTGAGCGATTTAATAGGATTTACCTACAAGAACTGGAAGAGCGATGATGCAGCTAAGGACTTTATTGAAAGGTTAAAGGATATCAACAGGAAGTATGAGAATCCCGTCGTTTCGGTGATACTTGACGGGGAAAACTGCTGGGAGTTTTACGAAAACAACGGTTTTGAATTTAGGGAAAAGCTCTACAGGGAGATTTCAGAATCTAAATGGATTGAAACGGTTAAACCTTCTGAAGTTGAGCACACGGAAGTTCTAAACAGAATTTTCCCGGGGAGCTGGATTGGGGGAAACTTTTTAACCTGGGTTGGAGATGACGAAAAGAACAGGGCATGGGAGCTCCTCTCGTTGACTAAGCTCCAGTTTAAAAGGGGTGAACCTAAAAGTGAAAGTGCTGAGGAGTACATACTAATTTCTGAGGGAAGCGACTGGTTCTGGTGGTTCGGAAGGGGACACTATACTCCATTCTCCCTGCAGTTTGATAGGCTCTTTAGAAGTAACCTCATTGAGGTTTACAGAATACTGGGAAAGGACATTCCCGATGAGCTTCTACATCCGATAAAAACCTCTAAAGAACTGCCGTCAACTCCTCCAAAGGGCTATCTCCACGTTGAGCTTGATGGAGAGGTGAGTAACTACTTTGAGTGGTTGAACGCCGGGGAGATTGACCTTTTAGAACTATCGACGATGGACTCATCATCGTTCGTAATGAGAAAGGCCTACTACGGCTGTGATGAGGAGAAAAACCTCTTCATCAGAGTTGACGGGAATTGGGAGAGGGTCAAGGGAGGTAATTTAAAGTTGACAGTTGAATTTTCAGGTGAGGGAAAGGAGGAAGTAGAATTTAACCTTAGTGAGAACCCCTCGAAGGGTAAGAACTGCAGTGAAGCCCGTGCAGTTCTTGGAAAATTGGTTGAAATTCTAATTCCCAATAAGTGCTTACCGGAGGCTGTGAATGGTAAGTTGAAGCTTATTCTCAAGCTCTACATGAATGGGAAGCTGTTGGAGACTGCTCCACAGTTCACACCGGCCGTCCTTGACGTTGGAAAGGACTTTAACCTTGATTGGATAGTTTAAAATGGCAAGATTGGTCTTCGGAATTCACAACCACCAACCGGTTGACAACTTTAAAAGCATTGTTGAGGAAGCGGTAACAAAGTCTTACAGACCGTTCATTGAGAGAGTTTATCCCTTCAAATCCTTCAAATTTTCGGTTCACTTTAGTGGTTGGCTCTTAGAGTACATCTCAAAAAACCACGGGGATTTGATAGAGCTCCTCCAATCAATGGTTAAGGAAGGGAGAGTTGAGTTCTTCACCGGAGGATACTACGAGCCGATTCTGGTCTCCATTCCCTCAAGGTGGAGGAAGTACCAGATTGAAAAACTAAACGGCCTTTTGGGAGAGCTCTTCGAGGTTGTCCCTAAGGGACTCTGGCTTACCGAAAGGGTTTGGGACGATTCTGTAATCTGTGACATTGTTGAATGTGGAGTTGACTACGTCGTTGTTGATGACTACCACTTCATCTGTTCGGGGTTCGATAGGAAGCAGTTGGGAGGATACTTCTTAACTGAGAGTGAAGGGAGGATTTTAAAGGTCTTTCCAATAGATAGGGAGCTCCGGTATCTGATTCCCTTTAAGCCCGTTGAAAGGGCTGTAGAATACCTAAAGTCAAACTGGGGAACGAGGGTTCTCTTTGACGATGGGGAAAAGTTCGGAGTCTGGCCGGGAACCTACAACTGGGTTTACAAGAGTGGCTGGTTAGAGAGTTTCTTAGGTAAAGTAGAAAATGGTGAAATAGAGACTTTTCTCTTTTCCGAGGTAGTCTCTTCAGAAAAACCCCTTGGGATAGCTTATCTTCCTACAACTTCCTACTACGAAATGGGGGAGTGGGCACTTCCTCCCAAGAGATTTAAAGAGTTAAAGGAGGCAGAAGAAATCCTAAAGAGAAGCGGAATAGAAGGTTACGTTGAAAAGTTTCTGAGGGGAAGTATCTGGAAGAACTTCTTTGTTAAGTATCCAGAGAGCAACTACATGCACAAGAGGATGTTAAATCTGTCGTTTGAGGAGGGAAGTGAGGAATTTAAGGAGAACCTTTCTAAGTCCCAGTGCAACGATGTATTCTGGCACGGAATTTTCGGTGGAATCTACCTTCCGAACTTGAGGGATAACTTCTGGAGATTTCTCCTCTCTGCCCAGAGGGAAGTTAATAGGATAAGAACTTACTTGGAGGATTTAAACTTAGATGGCTACGAAGAGGGAGTTCTATCCTCAGGGGAAATCTTTGCCGTCGTTTCTCCAAAGGATGGGGGAGCTCTTTTTGAACTCTCCCTTCTTAACGAGGAATTTAACTATCAGAACGTAATTTCAAGACACAGGGAGGGATACCACTATCTGCTTGAAAGAAGGACAGAGGAGAAGAGCGAGGGAATTCTGACAATTCACGAGAGAATTCCGAATCTAACAGAGGAGGAGAGAAGAAGGCTCTCCTTCGACTGGCATTTAAGGGGTTCTTTTATTTCTCACTTTACAACTCATTTAAGCTTTGAGGAGTTTAAAAGGGAAACTTTTCGGGAAGTTTCCGACTTTGTAAACCAGCCATTTGAGACAGTTTTGAGCGATGGAGGGATAATTCTATTTAGAAGAGGGGGTGTGTACTTAGGTAGAAAATTCAGCTCTGAGCTTAGAAAAACTTACAAACTAAAGGGAAGAAAACTACTGTTCTCAGAGAGATTTAAAACTGAGTACCCTGAGGAGATTTTTCACATTCTTGAGTTTAACTTTCACTTTTTAAATCCAGAGGGATTTGAACTACAGAAAGTAGAAAACAGTTTGGAAATTTTGGATAAAGGACTCAGTAAAAGGGTTCTAATATCGGCGTCTCTTCCCTTTGAAATTCTCCATTATCCTGTGGAGACTGTAAGTCAGAGCGAAAAGGGAGTTGACTTCACAGTTCAAGGGCACTGCTTTGGATTCTGTTTTAAAGTTAAAAGGACCTTTAGTCTTGAAGTAAACTTAGAGGTAAAGGATGTCTGAGATAAGGTACGATTACCTAACCGATAACTGGGTAGTAATTGCCCCTGAAAGGGAGAGGAGGCCTCACGATTACCCGATTCACGTCTACCCGACAAAGAGTACCCCTTCAAAGTGTCCGTTTGAGCCGGGAAAGGAGTACTTAACTCCCCATGAAATATTTGCCATAAGAGAGCCGGGAACTTCCCCCGATACTCCAGGCTGGAGGGTTAGAGTTGTTCCCAACAAGTACCCTGCCTTGAGGATAGAAAATCAGCCTGAAAGAAAAAGAAGGGGAATCTACGATGTAATCGGGGGATTTGGAGCCCATGAGGTTGTGATTGATACTCCCGACCACTTCAAACACCTCCACAACTTTTCAATTGAGGAGATGAAGGAGCTCCTCTTTGTTTACAGGGAGAGAATGAAGAGTTTGTACGGGGATAAGAGAATACATTACGTTCTGGTCTTCAAGAACTACGGAAGGGAGGCCGGAGCTTCACTCATCCACTCCCATTCACAGATAATTGCAACTCCATCAATTCCCAAAAATGTTGATGATGAAGTTTCCCAGCTCAGGAAGTTTTTCAGGGAGAGGGGGCGCTGTTACCTGTGCGACGAGATAGATTACGAGCTCAACGATACAAAGAGAATCGTTTATGAGAATGAGAAGTTCGTTGCTTACTGTCCCTTTGCCTCAATCGTTCCCTTTCAGATAAGGATTTCTTCAAAGTTTCACAGTTCCGACTTCTCGAGAATTTCTGAAGAGGAGCTCTACAGTCTCGCCGACTTAATGAGGACGGTGTTCAAGAAACTTCACAAAACCCTTATTAACCCACCCTACAACATGTTTATAAGAACCCGTCCTCCAGAGAGGCCTTATCCGGAAAAGCCTGACTACTTTGTAGGAATGGACAGCTTTTTCCACTGGCACATTGAGGTATTCCCGAGGATTTCCGTTTGGGCAGGTTTTGAGATTGGAGGGGGATGGTACATAAACCCTACCTCCCCAGAAAGTGCTGCAAAGTTTCTTAGAGAGGTTCTGCTATGAGAGTTCTTTTTGCTTCGAGTGAAATCTATCCATTTGCAAAAACGGGGGGCCTTGCAGACGTATCCTACTCCCTTCCAAAAGCTCTCTCAGAGATTGGAGTTAGTGTAAAGACTGTAATGCCCCTTTATGGGTGTGTTGATACTGAGAAGTTTGGAATAAGGAGTACAGGAAGGAAGGTTAGGGTTTCTCTCAGTGCCGGTGACTTCGAATTTGAGGTCTACCACCTCTCAGATGGAGTTGAACACTACTTTTTGAAGAACTTTCTATTTGGAAGGGAATACCTGTACGGAACTCCTGAAGGAGACTATCCCGATAACGATGTAAGATTTGGAGCATTTTGTCATGCGGTGGTTAAGCTCATTGAAGATGGATTCTTTAGAGGAGAAATCGTTCACGTCAACGACTGGCAGACTTCCCTCATTCCTGTGTTAATAAAAAGGAAAGGATTGAGGATAAGGACACTTCAGACGATTCACAACTTAGCCTACCAGGGAGTATTTCCCAAGGAGACAGTAGAGAGGCTCAACTTGGGATGGGAGCTATTCAACATGGAGGCTCTTGAATTCTGGGGGAAGGTTAACTTCCTGAAAGGGGGAATAGTCTTTAGCGATGCGGTAAGCACTGTTAGTCCGACCTATGCAAGGGAGATAACGACTCCCGAGTTTGGATTTGGACTCGATGGGGTTTTAAGAAAGTACAGCTACAAGCTTTTTGGAATACTCAACGGTATAGATTACGACGTCTGGAATCCCGAAACTGATAGGTACATATACATTAATTATACGGAAAGTTCAATAGGAAACAAGGAGGAAAACAAGAGGTACTTTGTAAAGGAAACAGGTTTAAGGGAGGGGGATTGGCCACTCTTTGTGTTCATTGGAAGATTGGCCAAGCAGAAGGGGATTGACCTCTTTATGGAAAAGCTGAACGAAATAAGAGAGCTCCCTGCAAACTTTGCAATTTTGGGAACGGGAGATTCCTACTACAACGAGTTTTTCAACTCAATTAAAGGCAAGTATGAAAACATTTTTGTTGAGGTAGCCTTTGATGAACCCTTGAGCAGAAAAATGTACGCCTCTGCAGACTTTCTCCTCATGCCCTCACTCTACGAACCCTGCGGTCTTAACCAGATGATAGCTATGAGGTACGGAACTTTGGTCGTTGCAAGGAAGACCGGAGGCCTTGCAGACACCGTCAGGGACATCTCAGAGCCGGGGGGATACGGATTTCTCTTTGAGGAGTTTAATTCAGATGAGTTTTTAAGTTCTGTAAAAAGGGCGGTTGAGTTTTACAGGAGCAATAGGGAAAGGCTTCTAAGGTTGAAGCAGTTTGTAATGGGAATTGACTTTTCCTGGAATTCCTCTGCACTCAAGTACTTTAGACTCTACGAAAACTTAATAGAAGGAAGAATAAGATGAGGTTGGAACTAACGTTAGAAGAAGTCGAAAAGTTAACAAGGAGAGAGCTCTACAAAGTTGCAAAGGAGTTAAAAATAAGGGGACGTTCAAGGATGAGGAAAAGGGAGCTCTTAGAGAGTATAAAGAGGGAGCTCCTGCTAATTGAAAAGGCCTCGGTTGATGAACCGATTACAAGTAATGTTGAGTACATAGAGCCTGTAAAGGGGGAGAGGGAGGAAGTGGAGCTCCCCACTTACAGCGAGGAATTTGTCTCTCTGATTCCCGTAAACCCCGAACTCTCTCTTGCAGTATGGAACGCTTTTGGAGACAGAGGAATTTTAAGACTCTACTCGAAGGGAAGGGTAGTTTTTGAAACGGAAATTATCCTCGATTGGAAGAAGTACTACATAAGGTACAGGGCTCCATTTGATGAAATCTACGTTGAACTCGAGGTAATCAGAGATGGAAAGAAGTACAGTCTGATATCAAACAGAATAGTTACCCCTTCTGATACAGTCACGATTGAAGGGGAGGGAGAAATTTTTGAGGAAATTTCTAAAGTCCTGGAATTGAAGGAGGAACCTTCCCTATTTGTCGGCTACAGGGGGAAAAATGGTTAAGGGCTATTTTTTCCTTTTTCTCCACCACCACCTCCCCTTCGTTAAACACCCCGAGTACGAGTACTTTCAGGAGGAGCACTGGCTCTTTGAAGCAATTTCGGAAACCTACGTCCCCCTCCTTCAAAATTTCTTCAAGCTAAGGGACCAGGGAATTAACTTCAGAGTTACCCTCTCGCTCACCCCTCCCCTCTGTGAGATGTTAAGCGACCCCCTCCTAAAGGAAAAGTTTAGAAAGTACGTTCAGAGAACTTTAGAACTCTGTGAAAAGGAGATAAGGAGAACGGAGGGAAGTCCAACATTCAACAAGTTAGCAAGGTTCTACAGGGACAGGTTTGAGTCTGTAAGGGATTTTTATGAAAGTTACAATGGAAATATTTTGGATGCCTACAGGGAGCTCTCTGACGATGGATTCGTTGAAATAGTTACCTGCGGTGCTACCCACGGTCTCCTTCCTGCCCTTCAGCCCGTTGAGGAAGCTGTTAGAACTCAGATAAGGGTGGCCGTCAAGAACTTTGAGAAACACTTTGGGAGGGAACCCAAGGGAATTTGGCTTCCGGAGTGCGGTTACTATCCAGAAGTTGAGGAGGTTCTTAGAGAATTTGGAATTGATTTCTTTCTCCTTGACTCCCACGGCTTACTCTACGGAAAGCCCTTCCCGAAGTTCGGTGTTTACTCCCCAGTGTATACTCCGAAGGGAAGAGTAGCCCTTGCGAGGGACCCCGAATCCTCAAAGCAGGTTTGGAGTTCAAAGGAGGGATATCCTGGAGACCCCTGGTACAGGGACTTTTACAGGGATATTGGATTTGACCTTCCATTGGATTACGTTTCTCCCTACATAAACCCGGACGGCTCCAGAACCTACACTGGAATCAAGTACTACAGGATAACGGGGGATGTCGATTTAGGTGAAAAGGAACCCTACGTAAGGGAGAGAGCTCTTGAAAGGGTTAAAGTCCACGCTGAACACTTTCACTTCTGCAGGGATAAGCAGTCTGAGTACCTAAAAGAAACAATGGGAAGGGAACCTCTAATAGTTGCTCCCTTTGATGCAGAACTCTTTGGTCACTGGTGGTTTGAAGGCCCCGAATTTCTCTACAACCTATTTAAGAACTTTGAAGAGTTTAAGGTGATAAAACCCGTCCTGCTTAGGGAATATTTAGAAATCTACCCTGAAAATCCAAAGACTCAGCCGGCAGTTTCCTCCTGGGGGGATAAAGGCTACTTTGATGTTTGGGTGAACGGGAAGAACGATTGGGTTTATTACCACCTGATAGGAATGGCAAGGACGTTAAATAGGTTGAAGGAAAAGGTTAGGAGAAATGAGAGGAGCGAGAGAATCTTAAATCAGATGCTGAGGGAGCTCCTCTTGGCTCAAAGCTCTGACTGGACCTTCCTCATAACTACCGGAACAGCTTCAAACTACGCAGAGAACAGGCTCAAAGAGCACATATCAAACTTTGAGGCTTTGAGAAGGATGGTTGAGGAGGGTGAGTTTGAAGAGGAAAAACTTAAAAAGTTGGAGGAGAAAAACTCAATCTTTAAAGAGCTCTCCTTCTGGGAGGATTGGGGTTGAGACTGGGAGTGGATGTTGGAGGAACATTCGTTAAGTTTACAGATGGAGAAAACAGGTGGAAGGAGAGGACTCCAAAAACAAAGGAGGATTTAGTTTCACTAATTTCATCCGTTGGAAAGAGCTTAAATGTTAAATCGATTGGCGTTGCAGTTGCAGGTCTTGTAAACACGAAAAAAGGGACAGTTACCGAATCTCCAAACCTTAAGTTTTTGAACGGATTTCCCCTGAAGGAGGAATTGGAGAAAAAACTGAACGTGCAAGTTTCTATATTCAACGATGCAACTGCTGCAGCCTACGGAGAGTACAAATTGGGAGTAGGGAGGGGGAGCTCCGTTTTCTTATGCCTTACCTTGGGAACGGGACTTGGAGGAGGAGCTGTTATTGAAGGAGCTCCCCTTTTTGGGGTTTCGGGAACTGCAATGGAAGTTGGACACATAACTGTTGAAGTGAATGGATGGCCCTGCCACTGTGGAAGGAAAGGATGCCTTGAAGCCTACGTTTCCTCCTACGGACTTGAAAGGTTCTACTTCATGGAAACAGGAGAGTGTGCTTCCTCCTTTGAAGTCATAGAGAGAGCAAAAAATAGAGAAACAGAAGCTTTGAAATCGATAGACGAAATGTCCGACTACTTAACAGTAGGAATAGCAAGTTTAATTCACCTCTTTAATCCTGATGTTGTTGCAATTTCTGGAGGAATTCCAGCAAGTTATCCGGAGCTCCTTAAAACAACAGAACAAAAAGTAAAAAAGAGGGCATTTAAACAGCCGGCTTCAGATTTTTCACTTAAGTTGGCAGAACTTGGTGAGTTCAGTGGAGCTTTCGGAGCTCTCCTTCTAACCATGTATAATTCCTCTTAAAAGTCCACGGAGGAAATTTTGGAAAAAACAAAAGAAACTTATTCCCCGTACTATGAAGAGGATGAAATAGACCTCTACGAACTTTGGTTAACTTTAAAAAAGAGAAAAAAGATAGTTTTAGGATTTACAGTATTTTTTACTTTGATTGCCCTGATTCTATGCTTTATTCTACCTCCAACTTACAAAACAGAAACTACCCTTATGCCTTTAGGAGGAAAAAAAGGAGGAGGACTGTCCTCCCTTTTGGCATCTTTACCTATTTCTGTATCCCTTCCAACCAGTCAGTCGGGACTTACCGTTGAGGCCGTTTTAAACAGCAGAACTTTAAGAGAAAGAGTTATAAGGGATTTAAACTTGTTACCACTTCTATTTCCGGATAAGTGGGACAGTAAAAGAAGAAAGTGGATTCTAAAAGGAAAGGACGATAGGCCTCCAACAATTTTAGATGGAGCGGAGAAGTTAAAGAAGTTAATCTCCGTTTCTACAAACAAGAAAACTGGAGTTGTTACACTCTCTGTTGAATTTAAGGAAAACCCTCAAATTGCCTATGAAATTGCAAGAACTGCCCTTAAGGAAGCGGATAACATATTAAACGAAAAGTCATTCACATTGGCCAAAAAGTACAAAATTTACGTTGGAAAGCAGCTTCAGATTGCAAGGAGAAAACTTCTCGAAATAGAGAAAATTTATGAGGAGTTCATAGAGGGAAAAATTAAAAAAGTTCCGTTTATCTTTGGTGAGGATGTATTTAAGGCTCCAAATGTAAGTCTGAATGATGAAAGAATTAAAAATCTGGAGAGAGAATTAAAAAACCTAAGGGAAAAGGTGAAGAACTTACAAAAAAATACAAACTACGTATCGCTGCCTGAGTACCAGGTAAACTTTCAGAAACTGCAGGCTCAGATGGATATAGCGAAGGAGCTCTTTGAGACGTTGGTTAAAGAGTACGAGATGGCAAAGGCTCAGGAAATGAAGGAGCAGATATCGTTTCAAGTCATAGACCCTCCTTACGTTCCCGAAATTGATAAACCTTACAAGCCGAAGAAAAAGTTAATTGTAGCGGTAGCCTTTATTTCTGGACTTTTCTTAGGAATATTTGCAGCATTCTTTAAAGAATGGCTCGACGGTGTAAAGGAAAGACACAGGGAGGAAGAGCAAAATGCGTAAATTTCTGCTGAGCATCAGCATATTTTCGGTTATTTCATCTGTTTCTTATGCTCAATCTTTTAATATCCAGGAAACTTATAGGAATTTAAATGGGTTTAATAACTTTGAAAATCAAAATCAACTTGGAAGTCAAAATAAAAAACTAATAGTAGATTCTATATACGAATCCCATTTATCAAATAATTTTGAAAATACTACTAGAATATTCAAACCAGTTATTAATTTTCCATCAAAGAACAAATTTATTCCAAAATCCAACTTAAATGAGGGAAATAATAAAGAATTTCAGAAAGAAAAACTTTCAACCATAGAAAACCTATTCAACCATAGAATAGAAAGTGAAAATGAAACTATTAGACAGTTTGGTTATGACTTCTTTTCAGGTTACCCTAATCTGTACCTTTCTGCTCCGGTAGATGAATCCTACGTTCTGGGACCAGGAGATGAGCTTTTTCTCTATGTTATAGGTACCCCTCCAGGAATTGATTTAGGAAAGGTAGTAAAGCTCGTTGTTGATAGAGAAGGAAGGATTTACATACCGAGAATTGGTGTTTTCTACGTTTGGGGTAAGACCCTAAAGGAAACAGAAAAGATAATCTCAAGTTCAGTTGGGGCAAACATAAAACTTACAGTTGGAAAGCTCAGAACATTTCCAGTTTACGTTTCTGGTGATGTAAAGAGACCTGGAGCTGTTGTTGTAACAGCTTTGAACACTGTAATTGATGCAATTATGATGGCAGGAGGAATAAAAAAGGACGGTACGTTAAGGGATGTCATCATAACAAGGAGAACTTCAAAGGGATTAAAGAGGATTCATATTGACTTTTACAGGTTACTCCTTGAGGGAGAACCTGTTGACATGAGATTAAAGGACGGAGACGTAATATTTGTTCACTCAATTGGTAAAGTTGCCGGAATTGTTGGAAAGGTGAAAAGACCTGCCATATACGAGTTAAAAAGTAATGAAACAGTTTCAGACTTAATTAAAATGGCCGGAGGATTATTACCTTCAAGTTATTGTTCTCGTTCAATACATGGTGGACACCCTGGAGTTTTTTAATATATTCCTCAAACTTCTCTACTGGAGTCTTATAACCAAGACCTTGATGAGG